>NZ_JAUBTO010000005.1:58290-132453 GCF_036702495.1 Microcoleus sp. C2D2
TTCTTGTGGAACAGGCATCTTGCCTGTTCATAAAGAGTGAATTTTCTTGTGGAACAGGCATCTTGCCTGTTCATAAAGAGTGAATTTTCTTGTGGAACAGGCATCTTGCCTGTTCATAAAAAGTGAATTTTCTTGTGGAACAGGCATCTTGCCTGTTGATAAAAAGCTTCTTGAGAATGGTGCAACATCTCAGATCGAACCGGGTTGCTTTGGTTGTTAGTCATTAGTTAACTGTGATTTGATAATTTTATGATCCAAACCTTAATTGAGCCGTTGCAGTACGGATTCATGCAGCGATCGCTCGTAATTGCCATTCTCGTCGGCATCGTCTGCGCGATCGTCGGCAGTTACCTCATGGTACAGCGGCTGGCCTTGCTCGGAGACGCCATCAGCCACTCGGTTTTGCCCGGATTGGCGATCGCATTTATCCTCGGAGCAAATATCTTTATCGGCGCCTTCATTGCGGGAGTTTTGAGTACAGTAATCATAGCTTGGATCAAAACTCGATCGACAATCAAAGAAGACGCCGCCATGGGCATCGTATTTTCGGCATTCTTCGCCCTCGGCATCACCCTAATTACGATCGTCCAAAAAGACAACAAAATCGACCTCAACCACTTTCTTTTCGGCAACATCCTAGGCGTTACCGCCGAAGATGCGATCGACACAGGCTTCATTGTCGCCCTAGTCTTATTAGTTGTAGTATTCTTTTACAAAGAACTGCTATTTTACACCTTCGATCCATTAGGAGCGCAAGCAACAGGCTTGCCAGTAAACCTGCTCAACTTCGGACTGATGGTACTCATCGCCCTCACAATAGTTGCCAGCCTCAAAGCCGTTGGCGTAGTGCTAGTCTTGTCCCTATTAATTACACCTGCAAGTACCGCCTATCTCCTAGTCACTCGCCTGCACCAAGTAATGATTTTAGGCGCAATAATCGGAGTTATTTCCAGCATTAGCGGAATGTACCTCAGCTACTTCTATAACTTGCCATCCGGGCCCGCAATAGTTTTAGTTGCATCGGGGTTATTTGTGCTATCATTGCTGTTCAGTCCCACTCAAGGAATCCTCACCCAGCCCCGCACAAGCTCCGGTCAAATGCCTCCAATATGGCGGGAATTAAAAAATTTAACTAAAGGCCGATAACAATTAACTTTGTAGTAACTCACATCTTGCACCATTCTCATGAACAGGCAAGATGCCTGTTCCACAAGAAAATTCACTGTTTGTGGAACAGGCATCTTGCCTGTTCCTAAAAGGCTTATTGAGAATGGTGCAACATCTCAGTAGTAACGCTTCAGCATCCCCCTCCCATTGTTAATAAGAATCTGCGTTAATCCGCGTGCATCTGCGGTTCAAAAAAGCATCTCCTTTTAGGAGTGCGAGAAAGCAAGAATGGGATGATACCGAATCGGGCGATCGCAACTGCGAACTATTGCTCAAAACAACTGTACAATAACAAAAGTTAAATTTTCACGCAAACAGAGCTACTCAGTTAAAAAACATGACAGTCAAAGTAGGAGACACCGCCCCCGATTTTACCTTACCATCTCAAACTGGCACATCAGTCAGCCTCAAAGATTTTCAAGGTAAAAAAAACGTCATAGTCTACTTTTACCCCAAAGACAACACACCCGGATGCACAACCCAAGCTTGCGCTTTTCGAGATAGTTACGAAGTCTTCAAAGACGCAGGTGCAGAAGTCATCGGAATTAGCGAAGATTCGCCAGAATCGCACCAGCAATTTGCCACCAAATATCGGCTACCATTTACACTGCTGAGCGATACTGGCAACAAAGTGCGGCAATTATACGGAGTTCCAGCTACACTGTGGATTATGCCCGGTAGAGTAACTTATGTCATTGACAAACAAGGCGTTGTCCAGCATATTTTTGACTCGATGTTAGACTTCCAAGCACACGTTGCACAAGCACTCAAAACTTTAGAAACCATCAAAAGTTAGATGGATTTGCTTAAATATATTGTTTGTAGTGAGGACGAAAGTCCTGATTGTCTAAAAAACCAAGAAGACACTAAATTCCTGACTGCGAACTAACGGTTTGTAGGGAAAAGGGAAGTTCTGAGACTAAAGATTTTCCCCTACCCAGCTTTTAAAAGCTTGAATAGCGCGGGTTCGGCCAGCAACTTGACTCTGCTGAGTGTACTGATTCACCAGTTGGACAATCGGGATATTGGGGAAAGTGGGACTCACATCAGACTCAATATATTGTTCGGCTTGCAAGACGTTGATTTGTAGCCCTCGCCGTGCGTATCGCCAAAGTTCCGGCACTCCTAGAATTTGATAATTATCCAACTGCGTGCGAGAGGTGAGATCAATTTCTATAGCTAAGTCTGGGGGCGGATCGACACTCATATCGAGGCGATTTTTACCGATAACGGCTGCTTGATTTTGAATGTAAAAACAGGTATCCGGTTCGACAGCCTGACTCATGCGTTCATTTTTCAGCGTTGTCGAACCCAAGGACTCAAATGCTATTTGTCGTGCTTCCAACAAAATTTTTACCATGTCGCCAATAATTTCCTTGGCTTTTTCATGTTCTGGCAAAGGAACCATAATTTCTAACCGTCCGTTACTGTAGGAAAGTCGGGAAGCACGACGTTCTCCTAATTCCGCCAAAATACTTTCAAATTGTTGCCAGTTCACATCCTCAACCAGTAATTGCTGACCCGGTTGAATCTTCAATTGTCTTAACTCCAATAGCATAATTGTTCATCCATTTTTTCTAGGAAATATCAGCAACATCCTTACTACGAATCATTATCTAAAAAAACCAAGAAAGGACTACGATCCTTACTACAAACCAGGAGTTTGTAGTGAGGACTTTAGTCCTTTTTTGCTAAGGGCTTGCAGCCATTAACTATTAGCAGTCAGCAATTATCTAGCTTTTCGCAACACTCGATTTTTCTGATGCAGCGCTTTCGGCATTTTTGCCATTTTTGCTATTACCGTTACCGTTGCTGTGGCGGGGTTGGATAACTCCATAGCCACCGTGAGTCTTTCGTTCGTAGAGTACGTTAATTTCGCCTGTTTCCGCATTACGAAACATATAGAAATCGTGATCGATAATCTGCAATTGTTCCAAAGCTTCTTGCACAGTCATTGGAGGCATAGCAAAATACTTAGTCCGCACCACCTCAGCAGGTAGTTCGGGAGTTCGATCGCCAATCAGATCCGCTGCTACAGGATGTTCCTCAACTACCGTAACCGTTTTGGCACTATTCTGGATCTTATTGTCGTGGCGTTTTTCCTTAAATTTCCGCAGTTGACGAGCTATCTTGTCGGCAACCAAATCGATGCTGGCATAGAGGCTTTCCGTGCTTTCCTCAGCCCGAATCACGCTGCCGTTAGCATAAATTGTCACCTCAGCAGTCTGCTTAGGATTGATCCTGGGGTTACGAGCCACCGATAGATGTATGTCCACTTCTGTCGTCAAATTTTGAAAATGGCTAACTGCCTTTTCAACCTTTTGATTGACGTACTCGCGAATCGCATCGGTGATTTCTATATTCTTACCCTGGATAACAAGCTTCATAGAGCTCCCTCCCTTCTGTAACGTGGGTCTAGTTTATACAGTAGCACTATGTATTCTCGAAAACACTTATCTTCCAAATCTTTTTTTATATGTTGACAATTCTTGATTTAAACTGCGCCAATAATCCGTAAAAACACTATTGATTTTTTCCATGATTTCCCCTCCGAACCCTCAACAGCTAAATGCACCACCCTGCTTGCTCTTCGATTGGGGACAAGTGCCCTACTCCCAAGCTTGGGAAATCCAGCAAAAACTCGTGCAAGAACGCCGCGACAAGCCTGATTTGCCTGATGTCCTGATTTTGCTGGAACATCCGCCGGTTTACACTTTGGGAATGGGAGCAAAGCTGGAATTTCTGAAATTTGACCCGGGTCAGACTGGGCCGGAACTGCACCGAGTTGAGCGGGGCGGCGAGGTGACTTACCACTGTCCGGGCCAATTGGTGGGCTATCCGATTTTAAATTTGCGCCGTCACCAACAAGATTTGCACTGGTATTTGCGGCAGTTGGAAGAAGTGCTGCTGGGGGTGCTGGAAGTTTGCGGGTTGAAGGGTTCGCGGGTTCCCGGTATGACTGGGGTTTGGGTGGATGGGTGCAAGGTAGGCGCGATCGGCATTAAAGTCAGCCGCTGGATTACGATGCACGGTTTTGCTTTAAATGTTTGTCCGGACCTGGCAGGTTTTGGGCAAATTGTACCTTGCGGGATTCCCGATCGACCTGTTGGGAGTTTAGAGCAGTTTATCCCGGGAATTGAGGTCGATCGAGTGCGATCGATCCTTGTCGCTGAGTTTGCTCGCGTTTTTGCAGTGGAAATTGTGCGATCGAATGTGTAGGGTGCGTCGCTGTCAACCTTGCTGCTAACGATCGCAGTCGGTTTTTTAAGTGCGATCGGAATTTTCCTCCTCATACACCATTAAATCTCCCGGTTGGCAGTTTAGTGCTTTGCACAAAGCATCAAGAGTGGTTTCATCAATTCTTGTCAGCCGGCGGCGGGTTTTGATTTTAGAAACAGATGTTGGGTGCATCCCAACTCTAGCCGCCAATTCTTTATTGCTGATATTGCGATCGGCCATTACAACTGCCAATTTCCAACGGATCACTGCGGGTGCTCAACTACTAGCCAGGACTTTGCAAGGTGATGTTAGCATCCTGCAACCTTCACTAACACTTGTTTTGCCGTATCGGCAATATTTTTTGTCGTATCGCTTGACTTGCAGCAGCGAATGAACTATGCTGAGGATGTACAAACGGAAAAGCGATCGCCCCTTTGCCTCGAAAACTCAAGGGCGATCGCTATCCGACTATTGTTTAGTTAAAACTCATGATATCACAGCCAAAGTCAGTTCCCGAACTCCTGCGCGAAGAAATTCCCGACGCACCCATCGGAAAGCAACCGATCCGATTGTTGATTTGCGGGATTCCCAAAGCAGTAGAAAGCATCATCAATCTGCTGCACGTTTTAGGTTTTGCTGAAGTTGGGGAATGGAGTCCGCCTTTACCGTCCCCGATAGCAGGTGAAGTAATGCGGATTTTAACCCGTTACTGGAAAGAATAATCTTTAAGGGCGATCGCCCTTTCTTGAGCAAAGTGCGATCGCTCTTAAATTATCAAAAACATCAGGCTTAATTCTTCACCCAATCGCTTAAAAACTCCAGACTAAGGATGCTAAATATCGAATCGAATTAACGCGGCGGTGTTTGCGAGACTTGGGGGTAAAATGCGCGACCGCGGGCTTCTCTAACCTTAGAGAGAAGCAACAGCGATGCAGAAATACGTCGTAAGAGTTTTGCGATCGCCCCTAGGGTCAGGTAAGCTTCTTGTTAATTATTGCGCTCCGCTCTGGAGAAAAAAATTATGGCAGATATGTCCGGTCAAGACCCCTCGGAAATTAAAATGGCGACGGTTGATGAAGAAGAAAAAGGCGCAACGTTTAGCGGTACGGTCATCCTTGCTATCGATGCCGAGGAGGGTGGGGAAGTCGTTTTCTTCAGAGACTTTTTGATTGAAGATTATAAAGGCGAACTTACCGCTTATCTGGGAACAGATGGCAATATAACAAAAGGCATTGATTTAGGCCCACTTAAGCATAAGAGCGATAGCTTTAAGCTGCCAATTCCGCTGGGAACCGATACATCACCCTACAATACAGTCGTGCTGCGCGACGAAAAAAGCAAGAAAAAAGTTGTGACGATCGAGCTGTAAAATTTGCAATTTAGCTCGTAGTTGGGCCAAATTCGTTAGCGCAGCCCTCGAAGAGGATCGCCCTTTTTTTCCTGAAGTGCGATCGCTCTTAAATTAAGGTGCGTCACTTTCGATCGAACAGTCCAGTTGTAAAGTGATGCACCCTAATTTTTAAAATGGAATCGGATCGTAATCGGGATTGTCAGCTTCGTTAGACGAACCCTCCTTGCGATCGGACTCAGAATTTGACGACTGATTCGAGTTCCAATCCGAACTAGACGTGCGGTTAGCGCCGCCTGGAGCGCTGTTAGAACTGCGGTTCCGCGAGCCTAAAGGCACTACATTGCTCGGCACATTAGCCGGCGCGCTGTCGCGAATTTGAGCCGGTTCGGGGGCGGTTCTAGCTGGGGAAGCAGCACTGATTGCATCGCCGCCGACACTGTAAATCCTTTGAGCTGTCAGTTCAGCGCGCTTTTCTTTAATACCATCTCTTTCGATCGTATTCATGCTCAGCCGCCCCTCAATAATCACGCGATCGCCCTCGTGATATTTCTCGTGAATTTCTTGAGCAAAATTTCCCCATCCTATCACTTTCAAATGTTCGGGCGGATCTTCAGGTTTTGGGCCTGGAAACTGCACCAGCATCTCAGCGATTTGAAGTTGATTGTCAGGAGTATAACGGAGTTGCGGTTGTTGAATTATTTCCGCCATCAAAATGCAGCTATTCATCAGTTATCTGTACGTAATTGGGAATTGGAAATTGGGAATTGGGAATTGGGAATTGGGCATCGGGAATTGGGAATTGGCGAAACAGGGAATTCGGGATTGGGAATTGGACATGAACTTTCAAGTAAAAAGGTAAAACTTAAAATAACGCATTTTATTTTTTTACTTTTGCATTACCAATTCCCCATTGCCAATGCCCAATGCCCTGTTTGCCCAATGCCCAATTCCCGATTACCCATTACCAAATTTATCTTGGCGAACCGCCGCCTCAGTTTGGCTGACAAAATCGTGAACCAGGCTGCGGTACTCCTTCAAAGTTTCCGATACCCAATCTCGGTCATCACTGTTGGCGAAGATATGAACGGTCGGTTCGCTCGCATCGGGCAAGACTAATACCCAATTGTCGTCGCTGTAGTTAAAAATCTTCACTCCATCTATTAATTCTAAACGATCGGGCGAATGAGTTTCTACTAAATGTCGCATCAGCGAACCCTTGATAGTCCAAGGACAGCGGACGCTGTAACTGCGGTGGGTGACGCGGGGAAGTTCGGCTTTGATCTGTCCGAGCGATCGCTCCTGAATCGTCATCATTTCTATCACTTTAGCAATGCAGAACATCCCGTCAAATCCGGGATGCAATTGCGGGAAAATAAAACCCATAAGGCCGCTGCCGCCCAAAACCACATTCGGGTTCCTATTAGCGGCTTCCATCAAAGCAGTTGGGTTCGCCTTAGTGCGGATTACCTTGCTTTGATAGCGGCGGGCGATCGCCTCCACTGCAGAAGACGCATGCACCGGCACTACTACTGTACCTTTGGGATGAGAAGTCAGCATCAAATTTACCATCAACGCCGTCAGCATTTCCCCGCGAATCGCTATCCCAGACTCATCTACCAAAATGAGTTGTTCGCCGTTGGCCGACACCTGCACTCCAAAATTAGCGCTGAGTGCTTTCACCACCCGGCCGAGTTGGTCAAGCAAATATTCCCGTTCCCCGTTGCTTAGAGAAGTCTGCTTGAGACTGGCATTGAGCACCACCGCATCGCAGCCGAACTTGGCGAGCATTTGCGGCAGAATTGCTCCGGAAACTGCGTAAACGTAATCGATTACCACCTTAGTATTGCTGTAGCGTATTGCCTCAACATTCATCTGCCGCTCAAAAATGCGGTTGTAAACGTCGAGAGCTTGGTTAAAGTACGTCATCTCTCCAATTTCCGGAATTAGAGCCCGCCGCAAATCTTCCTTAAAATAAGCCCCCTCGATTTTTTTCTCAGCCCCTTTAGTAATATTGATGCCTTTGATATCGAAGAATTCAATTAAAATGTGGTCCGAGCGATCGGGCGAAATGCGAACGTGAATGCCGCCAGCAATCGACAGCGTAGACGAAACCGTGCGCGCGATCGGAATCGCCGTCGATTCCAAATTGACCACATTAATTCCCACCGACATCAAACCCGCAATCAAAGACCTCGAAACCATCCGCGAAATGCTCCGCTGGTCGCGAGAAACCGATACCGAAGTCCCGGGTTTCAAAGTCGAGCCGTAAGCCGCGCCCAATTTCACCGCGAATTCCGGGGTAACATCCACATTTGCCAGTCCTTGAACGCCACGCTGACCGAACAAATTCCGCCTAGCTTGTTCTCCCCAAATTAAATTTTGATTTAACAGAGCGCCGGATTCAATATTTTTGCTCGGCCAGACGCGCACGCTTGGCCCGACTTGCGCTTCTTCTCCCACTATCGACATCGAACCGACGATCGCACCTTCCAATACATGAGCGCGCCTGTCTACGCGGCTGCTGCGGCAAATCACGCAGGCCCTAAGGTGAGCGTCTTCGCCGACAATTGCTCCGTTCCAGACGATGGGACGTTTGAGGTTGGCATCGGCCCCGACTGTCACGTTATCTCCGAGCACCGTACCGGCATCAATTTTAACTCGGGCTCCAATCCGACAATTGTTGCCGATCATGGCCGGTACTTCGACGATCGCGCTATCGTCAATAAAAGTATTCTGACCTACCCAAAGTCCCGATCGAACTTGGTTGTAGTAGTTCAAATCCAGTTTGACCTTTCCCCGCAGCGCGTCGTACTGAGCTTCCCGGTAAACATCAAGCTGGCCGACATCGCACCAGTAACCCTCGGCGATGTAACCGTACATCGGCTCGTTTTTTTCCAGCAGCAAGGGAAACAAGTCTGTCGAGAAGTCGCACTCTTTATGTGCAGGCAGGTAGTCCAATACGGACGGTTCTAAAATGTAGGTGCCGGTATTGACGGTATCGGAGAAAATTTCGCTGCTAGAAGGCTTTTCCAGAAAGCGGCTGATGCGGTAATCTTCCTCGGTAATCACCACCCCGAATTCCATCGGATTGGGAACGCGAGTTAAAATTAACGTGGCTTTGGATTGCTTGCTGCGGTGAAATTTCAGAGCTCCCGTCAAGTCGAAGTCTGTGATGCTGTCGCCGCTGATGACCAGAAAAGTTCGATCGAGCAATTCAGCAATATTTTTGACGCAACCAGCCGTACCCAGCGGTTGGTCTTCCTCCACAGCGTAAGTCATTTGAACGCCAAACTCTGCCCCGTCAGTAAAATATTCGCGCATGACATCGGGAAGGTAGTGCAGCGTAGCAATAATTTCCGTAATCTGATGCCTTTTTAGCAAATTGATAATGTGTTCTGCGATCGGGCGATTGAGAATCGGCACCATCGGTTTGGGCAAATCGCACGTCAGAGGTCTGAGCCTCGTTCCTGACCCCCCAGCCATCAGCACTGCACGCATAAAATCCTCCTTGCTTAAAAAGCACTCCTGATTCTTTTTAACTAGAACGAAAATCTAAAATTTTTGGGTCAGCCGTCAGCTATCAGCTCT
Source organism: Microcoleus sp. C2D2 (assembly GCF_036702495.1). Classification (NCBI taxonomy): domain Bacteria; kingdom Bacillati; phylum Cyanobacteriota; class Cyanophyceae; order Oscillatoriales; family Microcoleaceae; genus Microcoleus; species Microcoleus sp. C2D2. The sequence continues at coordinate 67,616 of NZ_JAUBTO010000005.1, forward strand.
TAATTAATTATTATCCGCGAGTCTCAGTAATCTTGGGAGGCAAGTTTAACCCTTGGTAGCGAGCGCTACCGATAACAATTCTTCAAAATTGCTTTCGGTCTGAGAAATGATAGATTAAGAGTAGCGCTTTGGCTCGCTCACTCTTAATCCAACTTAATGTGGCAAAGGGTCGCCCGTCATAACGTTTCGTTTGACGGGTGGGGAATTACCACCAGCAAACAAATGCTTCATCATCATTTTCATAATAAGAGATAATAAGAGCGTTGACATAATGCGTTAAGTGATTTACGGTTTTTGTATGATCGTAACTTACCAGTACCAAACCAACCCCACTCCTGACCAAGTTTCCCTGATGGATCATTGGTTATAGTTGTTGCTACGGCATGGGAATTATGCTTTGGGGCAGCGACTAGATTGGTTGCATCGGACAAGATGCCAGATTGACCACTGCTCAAATATCTCAGAGCCAATGGCTCAAATTCATCCTCTGGTAAATTATTACACTCAGCAAACAGCACTCAAGGAAAGTTTTTTTTGCTGATTACAAAAATATTTATTCTCAAGTTCAACAAATCAATTTTCAACGATTAGATAAAACTTGGCGGCGTTGGCTGACACCTGACCAAACCGGAAAACTTGCTCGTAGACCATGCTTCGACAGCGCCAAGATTTTCACTATAAAACAGCACATAAACTGGTGAGGAAATATGACTTAATAGCAGTTGAAGACTTAAATATTCCAGGACTTGCTCGTACTCATTGGGGCAAATCAATCTTAGATGCAGCATGGGGAAGTTTCATGACAATAGTGGAAGCAGTGGCGGTAAAACGCGGCGTTCACCTGGTGAAAGTTAATCCTAATAATACATCACAGGATTGCTCAGGATGTGGAGTTAAAGTCAGAAAAGATTTATCACTCAGATGGCATTCATGCCGTGATTGCTATACTGAGTTAGAGCGAGATATTAATGCAGCCATTAATATTTTGAAGAGAGCAATCGCAGATTTTAAAACGGTGGGACTCATCGTTTCTGCTTGTGGAGGCGATAGCGATAGCTCGCTGTTGAAGCAAGAAGCAAAGGAAATGTTAACTGGTTTTCAGTTAACTCTTTTCTGAGAAGCCCCCGCAGCCAGCGTTTCGCTCGGGCGGGGGAGAACGTCACTCAGTAGTTTAGGGGGTTATTTGATGGGATCGTTAATTGGATTGGTGTTGCTAGTCGCTTACGGCGGCGGTATTTGGAAATTGTGGAACGGTTTCGATCGCACTAACTTCGAGAGAAGTTTTGCAAATCGCCTGAAGCTGTCGCTGCTGTGGCCGGCGTTAATTTTTAATAAGCCTTACCGCAAAAACTTTACAAAAGCTCTTAAAGCTTCTAAAAGGTAACTCAAGAATGTCTAAAAAGTCCGATCGCCCCGCCGCGGGTCAGGAGCAGACTTGGTTTGCTAAAGGAAAATCAGATAGCTGGCAAGTTTTACTGTCGCAAGTTGCTTCTCGGTTCGATCGCGAATACCGAGGAGAAGCTTTCGCTTTACCCGAAGAAGTCGAAGCAATGCCGATTTTCCTGGAATCAGTCGCAGGAACTCTCCAAGAAAAAACAGTTTCTCCCTTCTGGAAAATTGCCAAACCTCAAAAAAATCAGCGCTGTTTAGACATTGGCTGCGGAGTCAGCTTTCTCATCTACCCTTGGCGGGATTGGGAAGCATATTTTTACGGTCAAGAAATCAGCAGCGCAGCGCGAGACGCCTTAAACGCTCGCGGCCCTCAGCTCAATTCTAAGCTGTTCAAAGGCGTAGAATGGGCCCCCGCTCACCAGTTAAATTACGAAGAGGAGCAATTCGATTTATGCCTCGCTACAGGCTTTAGCTGTTACTATCCCCTAGACTATTGGAGTATTGTCATGGGAGAAGTAAAGCGGGTACTAAAACCGGGCGGTCATTTTGTTTTTGATGTCCTCAATCCCAATTCTCCTCTAGCAGAAGATTGGGCAATTTTGGAAACTTATCGAGCCGGGGAAGTATTTTTAGAAACAATAGAAGAGTGGGAAAAAATGATAAAAGCTGCTGGCGCTAAGGTAGTAAAAAAGCAAAGTGGCGACTTATTCCAAATGTATAAAGTTCAATACACTTGAGAGGTAATTAATAATTGGTAATTAATAATTGGTAATTGGTAAGGAGTTTGATGGCTATCCTATAAAAGCAAGCAACGCTTGCGAGGCACAGGATATTCCACCGGAAAATCAACGGTTTTAGACTACGACGAGCTAAAAACGCCAGCGGGGGCTTACGCACGCTGACTGATGAAACCCGGTTTCTTCCTATATTTCTCGTTTCTGTTGGCAAAACTCGGAGAAACCGGGCTTCTAGCCCCCATGTGCAAGACCTAAAACTGTCCAAAGTGTTGATACTTCTAGCCAGTGAACTAACCTGACGGTCAACGGATTACCGTTAGACCGCAGGCTTCTTTTTCCTTTTTTGCAAAGGCTTTTTTGAGTGACGGAGTTCCCCCGCCACTTTCTTCGCTTAGACCAATCTTCTTTATAAGTTTGGCTGAATTTTCATCTCGCTCCAAAGATTCTCCACACTGACAAGAATGCCATCGCGATGACAATTCTTTCGGTACTTTGTTAAGGCAATTCCAGCAATGCCCAGATGTGCCTTTGGAGTCAATAAATAGAACCGTTTTACCTAACTTCCAAGCGACATACTTGAGGACGCTGGCGAATTGCCCTAAAGCAGCATCAAGCATTGATTTATTTAAGCCACTTTTAGCTGACTGACCGTTTGGCAAATAAACCAAATGGCCATCCTCAATATCGGTCTTGGGCTTGGCACGTCTAGTCAGATTTTTGACACTCAAGTCTTCAATAACTAAAACATCACATTTGCCAAATAGCTCATGTGCCGTTTTGAATTGAAAATCCAGTCTAGCTCTAGCTATAAACTGATGGAGTTTGGAAGTCCTGTCCTTGATAACTTTCCAAGGCTTGTCACCCTTAATTTTTTTAGCTAACTTCGCTTGAAGTCTTGCCAGTTTCTGGGCCGACTTCGTCAAGAATCTAGGATTTTCAACTCTTTCGCCATTAGAAAGATAAACGTAATTAGTGATTCCTAAGTCGATACCAACAGTCTTTTTGTCAGTCGGTTGAATTTCTGCAACCGTTACGGGAACCGTCTTATATTCTAGCGTCAGGGAAATATACCACCCATCCGCTTCTTTGACGACTGTACCCGTCTTAACCTTAAATCCTGTTGGTATTGAACGATGGAAAACCATAGGCACTTGACCTATTTTTGCCAGGTTAATACAAATCCTATTTTGCTCATCCTTAGCAATATCTAAGTTGTCTAATTGAGAGTAAGTGAAAGATTTGTAGTAGTGAAACCCTTTGAACTTTGGTTTGCCTCTACGATTGCCATTTTTGTCCGGCGTGGTGAAATTTGAAAAGGAAGTTTCCACTCTGTTTACAACATCCTGCAAAACCTGCGAATCCAACACTTTGTAATCAGGAAATAGTTTTTTAGTGTTTTTCCCGTCAGCAAGCTGTATGGTTTGCCACTGGACGTAACCGCCTTCAATATTTGAGAAAATGTCACCTTTTCTGGTCAAAGGATTGCCTGACTCATCCTTTTTTCTACCATCCCTAGTCTGCACCCTAGTTAAGGGAATATTTTGATAAATCTCCTCAACAGGGACTATAGAAACAATCAAGGGGCAGGCATTGATAGGTGTTCTCGTGGCTTCCCACCACCTAAATCTTTCGCGCCCGTCGGTAGTTGTACTGCCGACGACAGAGTTCTAAATGAGCCACAATTGTTGCTAGTTGGGCTTTTGTGGGTTTGAGGCGGTATTTGTATGTCAGTTGCATTGGAAACTTCCTTTTTTCGACCTACTTTAATGTACCATTTTTTCAATTTAATGTTTAGAAAGTACATCAAAGTTAAAGGTACTTGCAATGTCTAATTGTCGGCTTCCGTCCCTCCATCCGACGCTTCTGGACATCCCTGCGGTAAATTATTCGGGGTACGGGGCGCAGCGCTCAGATTAATCCCCTTTAAATATAGCGAGGGACTTCCCGGCTGATAGTTAAAAAACCCGGCCATTGCGACGCATCGCGAACAATGAGATCGTATTCACAATAGCGAAGCAAGCAGATTTGATATTAGCAATTCCCGATTCCCCATTAGCCATTACCCATTAGCAATTAATTTTCGGTAGTAGCAGCAGGAGAAGGCGAAGGCGAAGGCGCAGGTGATGGCGACTCTTCGGCGGCGGGAGATGGCGCCGCTTCCGGCTGCGGCGACACTTCAGTGGCGGGAGATGGTGCAGCTTCCGGCTGCGGGGACTCTTCGGCGGGAGATGGCGCAGCTTCAGGTTCAGGTGACACTTCCGGGGCAGGAGATGGCGCAGCTTCGGGCTGCGGGGACTCTTCGGCGGGTTGCGGCCTTGGTGCTGGCGACTGTTCGGTGGCTGGTTTAGGTTGAGGTGAGGGCGACGGTGGGGCTGCGGGCTTTGGTGCGGGCGGCGACGGTTGGGCCTCCGGCTGCGGTTTGGTTGACGGGGCCGGCGGCTTCTCTTCAGCAGGCGCTGGGGACGGAGGCTGGGCTGTTGGTCTGGGCGGTGTCGGGGCTACCCCTGGCGGCTGCTCGCCTCCTGGGTTGGGCCTGGTTGGGGCGGTGGATGGGGTGACAGGAGTGCCGCTGCAAACTTTTTCGTCGTATTTAAACGGGACAGCCAGTTGGTAAAGCTTGTGCGTGCTGGCTGCTGCAAATGTTAGAGAAGGGCTAATAATCGCGGTTTTAGCAGTATTATCGAGAATACTGTAACCCGTGGGGACGATCGGCTCAGGCACTGCGCGGAGCAAGCCTTGAGGAGTGACAACTGCTCCGAAAACTGCTGTTCCTTCGAGTTTTTGCGAGCAAGCTGCTTGGGGATAAGGGACATTCACAGGAGTCGGGCCCGTCATTTCCAAGTCAGGATAAGCCTTTCTGAATCTCTCAAACAAAGCAAAATACGTATTTGCAGCCGCAAGCTGTGTCTCTCTGTCGCGGGGTAAGTTTGAACCCAATGGTTCCAGTTGCCCCCTCCCTATTTCTTGGGGAGTTTCTAGGATTTCATTCCTTCCATCGGGATTGTTTGGAACCTCTGTTCCTACTTCAGCGCCTACGGAATTCCTGCCTGGTGGTAGGTAGTCCCTTGGCGAAGCAATTTGATTTGGATCTGAAAGACCGGGCACTCCGTCTTCAGCTATTTTACGTGCGAGTGCCTCACTGTCATCTTCCGAAATTCCGCCTGCAGGAAAGCTAGGCAATTCTCTCAGCGGTAGCGGCGATGGCGGTGGCGGCGGGATATTGGGATCGAAATTACCGGATAAGGGCGGGAAAAGCAAACCGCTGGGGGGCTGTTGCTGCACGGGAGCGGGTATATTCAGCGGGGGGTTTTTCGCTGTTGGGGATGGAGTTTTCGGAGGTGGCGGGGCTGTTGGGACGGGAGAGGGCGGGAGAGGGGAATAAGGAAGAGGGGAAAAGAATCCTGGAGGGGGCATTCCCGGCGGTAGGGCGGGCAAGTTGATAGTTGGAGGTGCGGGGGGCAAGGGCGGGGCTAACTTGGGCGAGGGCCGAAGGGGAACTGGTGCGATCGAAAACGGCTGATTGGACGGGCGCGGTGGTAGGGTTTGTGGCAGGCGGCCGGCCTCTGTGGGAGTTAGTTCTACCAAGCCGACGGAACCGGGGATATTTTTTGAGGAATTTCCACCATAAATAATGTTTGAGATCGTCGGGGCGCTTACTCCGAAGACTCCGTGAAGGCTGACAGAAGCTAGGGCTGCCCACCAATAAGGCTGGCGCAGCGGTTCGGAAAGGGTGTTGGCTAGGGAGGAAGAGTCAGTCATGACTGTGGGGAATGGGGAATTGGTAATTGGTAATTGCTAATTGGGAATTGGGAATTGGGAATGGCAAGTTAATAGTTATTAATTGATATTTTTTTATTTTGAGCGATTTTAAAAGTGGCTGTTGGCAAATCAAAGGTATAATTTTAGCACGGTGGGTATCGAAATAGCCCGATCGACTTTTATTTAGATTCCGTGACGCTCAACTCCAGCACTCAAGCCCAGAAACCGGGTTTCTTGACGGCTTCAACCCCAGAACCGAGATTTTTCCTCGCTGTTGTAGCACCGCCCATACGCTTAGGACGTGGTTAATTGCTGAAAGCATTGTTTTTCTTGCCGAATGCCTTTGGCTTTTTCCCAAATGCCCTCTGTTATACCCGGTTTCTCAATGATTGTTGACAATGGTGTTGGGGGCGTCAAGCGGACCGGACTGGGGCGAAGGAAAAAACAGACGGACCCGCTGCCATACCGTCTTTTTCCGGGTTCTGGGGCCCTACTAATTCATTACACACGATCGCTCGAACGGATCGATCGGCGTTTCCAATTCGGTTACGAGTTCAAAAAACTCAAAACTGATCGAGTGGCTGCGCCTTGTAGGCGCCGGCTGTGGCGGCAATCTCAAAACTCCCTTGATTCACCAGCGATAGCGGTAATTTTTAAAAGGAGCTCCCTCAACGGTGAGCAAGTCCATGGGATAAATTGGAGCCCCGCTTGCCATATATTGAAACATTTCGCGAACTTCCTCTCCCCGCAGAGACAACTGGTCTAATTCTTTGAGAGAATACCAGCCAGCGCACAAAGTATGCTCATCCGGCTTGCTCTTGGGCGGCGTCTTATCTTCTGGACGAGCCACAAAAATGACTCGGAGGCGCACATTACCCCTAGGCATCACTGTGTGCTCTACCCTGAGAATTCCCTCAATGATGACGGAAATGCCCGCTTCCTCGACGGTATTGCGCATAGCAGCATCCAGCAAAGTCTCCCCTTTTTCCACTCGCCCTGCTGGGAGATACCACTGCTGCTCGTACTTGCGCTCTTGTACCAGTAGAAAACGGTCTTCTAAGTGAACCACAACTAGGGTAAAATACCATGTTTGAATCGGCTCGCGAGCCATAGAAGTAGATATTCCCTAAGCAAAAAGTTTAACGAGTGGCAGATGTTAGTCATCCAAAGGATGCTTGGGCAAGCGTCTTTGAACTTGAAAAATAGATCGTAGCACTCCGGCCGCAAAATCTAAAATCTCAAATCTAAAATCTCAAATTGACAATGCCATTACCAACCGTGATTTTACCCGGATATTTTGCTGCTGCTTCCGACTATCGCGAATTAGAAAAATCTCTGGTCGATCGAGGTTTCCCAACAGTAACAGTGCCTCTGGGCAAGGGAGATTGGTTGCCGACTTTTGGCGGGCGGTCGATGGTGCCAATTTTGCGACAGCTCGATCGCACGGTCAAACAAATGTTACAGCAATACGGCGTTCCCCAGATCAATCTCGTCGGTCATTCCGCCGGCGGCTGGATTTCTCGCATCTATTTGGGGGAAAAGCCTTACACGATTCACGGCGACGTGCTTGAGGACGCGGGTTTGTGGGAAGCTCACCCCTGTGTGAACACTTTAATCACTTTAGGCACGCCGCACGTCTCTCAAGAGCGCTGGACGCGCAAAAATCTAGATTTTGTCAAAATTCACTATCCGGGGGCTTTTCACCCGCAGGTGCGCTACGTTTGCGCTGCTGGGAAGGCTGTTTTTGGCAAGCGGGGTTTAGGGACTTGGCTGGCTTATAAAAGTTACGAGTTGACTGTGGGGAAGGGCGAAACTTGGGGAGATGGAATTACGCCGGTGGAAGCTGCTGTTTTGGACGGGGCCGAAAATTTGGTTTTGGAGGGAGTTTGGCATTCGCCTCGTTCTCCGGGGAAGTGGTACGGTTCGCCGGAGGTTTTGCCGGCTTGGATTGGGTATTTGTGTTAGAAACGAATCGCTTTGAGGTTGTCTGCCAAGTTTGCCGGCACCTCGTAGATGAAAGGGAACCTCAATAATGAAACGGCTTCTGGAGGCGAGCCAATATCTCCACTAAATCCTGTATCGATGACAAATTCGATCGGTAGAGTTGAGCCGTTGGGCAGCATTCATGTCAACGTGACGGTTGCTTGTCTATCAATTACAATCCCGGAAATCACTTGTAGGCACGCTTCTTTATTCCACCGAATGATACAGCTACATTATATCCCATGCGAATGCCGCAGAGACGGAAATGTGGATGTTTTTTACTGAGCTTGCGGGCTGGTTTTAACCGATTTTCATCAATTTTGTAATCTCCTGATTCAAAGTCGATGATGACCGTGTTGCCGAGGTTTTCGTCCGTCTCCACTTGTTGACGGATGCTGTTTTTGTACAACTGTCTTGCACGCCGTGCTACTTCTTCACAGCTTAAAATGATGGTTTGCATAGTTTAACTCCCCATCGCTCCGCTACCTTCTAGAAACTCGTTTATGATATCTTTTACGGGTAAACAGGGCGGACATTGCTAGCCCTGTCAAGTTTTGTACGTGGGTTAGAAATACGAAGGCCTATCTAGGGGATAGCTTTTAGTGGGCGATCGCACTCCGTAGAATCATCGCACTATTTGGTATTTGGTGTGAGGGGCGAGACCCTTCGCCATTGAATAGCAGCTCTGCGATCGGTCAAGATACTGGTAAGGGTGAGCAGCTTTAAGGTAAACTAGAATTGCTCCTTCTGGAGTCGGGCTAGGAAACAAAGAAACTGATCTCGCCTATTGGATGTGATGGCATATTGCTTCTCCCAATGCCCGCTGAGTTTAAAAATACTATCGAAAACATAGACAAAGATGGTTAATCTGATTCAGGAGCGTGCTACTAAAGAGCAACTTGAAGAAATGTTAGAAAACCTTAGCAGTTATATTAAAGTAGCAGTGGATATCGAACGGGGAATTTTGGCAGGCGGTGGAGAACATCACGCTGATTGCGAAGCTGTGTTGCTCGAATATGGCAGCAAGTCGGTAGATATTTGGCGAGCAGATTGGTATCCACTTACACAAGATGTAGGCTATGAATTTTTAACCAATATCAGCCCCCGTCAGAACAATCGTTCGATGGAAAGTCAAGATCGGAGTATTATAAAACAAGTTGCTCAGATCGTTGAACAGTTATTAGGAGGATTATGAGAGAATGGTATACTTTAAAGGAACGCTATTTGCCAGGCTAGCTACAGATTCGTCTGGGAAATTTAGCACCGAATTTAGCACTCATTAAACCTCGCTCTCAAAATGCAGCTAATGGCGAAATAATTGAAAGTCTGCTGCAAGAAAGTAAGCTGTTTATTGAATAAACTGCTCAAGATGCAGAGATAGAAATAGCTGCTGAGTTAGTTGAGTTGCAAATTCAGTTAGCTTGCTGGCAGTATTCTTGGGCAAGGATTTGGGAGGATGCGACGCAACGAAGGAGAGTTGGAGAACCGGGAAGGATTTGGTCGGAAAAAGTGCTGAATATGTCGGGTTTGTTGGCGGTGAATTAGAGAAGAGGGCGATCGCCCTTTTTTTGCTGGGGCGATTCCCTACTGGATAGCTACGCTTCACGCCCTGTGTGCAACCATCGCACTTTAAAATTGTGGAAATGGATAAGATTGTAAGTGGAAAAAGAAGTTGGGTGACACCAGGGTTAATAGAATATGCTTGGTGGGGCGATTGCCCGTCAGAACTAGCTATAGTATAAAGTATTGACAAACTAGCTAACCTGTATAATACAGTTATTAGGAGGATTATGAGAGATTGAAATGCTTTAAAATAACGCTTGCTGATTGCTCAGGCTCAGATATCAACTATCAAAAACTCTTTACTGTAAAAAAATGATACAAATTACCACGACTGAATTACCCCAAACCCTCCAGACTCTATTTATAGAGGTGGAACGTACTAAAACCCCCCTCACCATCATCCATGAAGGGAAACCATTAGTGGTTATCTATCCTGCGACTACCCAAACCCCACGCCCCACGTTTGGCATAATGAAAGGAAGCGGTGAAATATTAGGAGATTTAATTGCTCCTGTCGCCGAACAGTGGGAGGTTTTAGAATGAAACTTTTACTCGATACCCACATTTGGCTTTGGTATTTACTCGGCGATCGACGCCTATCGCTCCAACTTCAAACGGCGATCGCCGATCCTAATACTGAACTTTGGCTCAGTCCAATTAGCATTTGGGAGACTCTCATCCTTGCAGAAAAAGGACGGATATCTTTACAGCCCGATCCGGTTACATGGGTTAACTTAGCTTTAAAAACTCTGGAAACTCGTGAAGCCCAAATGAATCACTCCATTGCCATTTTAAGTCGCGAGATTGCACTACCCCATCAAGACCCCGGAGACCGATTTATTGCGGCCACAGCTATTTATTATGGGTTAATATTAGCTACAGTTGATGCCAACCTTACAGGCACTTCGGCGCTACAAACACTCAGTTAGGCAATATTCTATATTTCTGTGGGCGAGATCCCTTTTTTTGCTAGGGCGATCGCACTCCGTAGAATCATCGCACTATTTGGTATTTGATTTGAGGGGCGATATCTTTCTAATTCAATAGCACCTATACAATTCGTCAAAATACTGGTAAAGGTGAACAGTGATCGAGGTAAACTAGAATTGCTCGAACTTTCTGGAGTCTGACATGGAAACAATGAAACTGATGTCGCATATGGGATGAGATGGTATATTGCTTCTCCAAATACCCGCTGAGTTGAAAGATACTGCTATTGAAGTTGTAGTAGTTGTACAGCCTCTACGCTCTGAGGGAATTCAGCCGAAATATAACACTTAGGGAAGTTGACTACTAAAAAATCTATTCAAGCAGCAACTGCTAGAATACTACAACTGTGACAAGAAATTGCTTTGGATAAAAGCTCAATTCGTGAAATGATAGAAGAAGGGCGCAGATTTTAAGGTAGTTTGTATGGGATTGTTCTGTAGCAATCCGGGAGAAATGCCAGAGACGGATCCTATGCAAGCACAGATAACCGGGAAACTGTCGGGCCTGATTTGTTGTGCTGTGCGCGCTACCTAGACTGTTGCTTGAACAAGCATATCCTCTACCTGCCTAATTTGCTTCCAATCAATTACTGCAACCCAAAGACTTTCCTCTTCTGAATATTGCACTACGCCATCGACTTCTAACTCTTCGCCATACAATGCTAGCAATTGACCATCTTGCAACTTAATATTTTGGCGACTCAAATCTTCAATCGTACCCACGCAATTTAGGCGAAGACGACCCTGCTCATCCGCATTATGAAAGTCTGCAAAGATTCTGGGATATTTCATATTTTTGCTCAACTCAGGATAATTGTTGTGATGGATTAGGAATCGTGGGTGTCAGCAGAAGACTTGCTTTTTCTGGTGTTAAGCCAGTTAATGTTGCATGATTTGGACTTCGGCCAGAAGTACGGATGACATCTCCATCGGAGGAGCGAACCTCGCCTACTGTCGTCACACCAACTTGTCCATGAGGGATTGTCACTGCTAACTCTGCTACAGATAATCCTACTGCACATTCTACAGAAATTCCCGTGATGCCGCTGGGGTGAGTTGCCGTACTGCGTTTAATATCTTCTGGGCGATTACGACCGCCACGAACTACTAAGGCCTCGTTTGGAATTCTTTCCACAAGTGTAGGCTGTTTGATTTAAGTACGCGCTATACTTTAGCAGAAATCTTTGTCCATAGGGCGATCGATGTTTGTTTTCCTAAAGTATCGCTTTTTGTAGAATCATCACCCTGTTTGGTATTTGCAAAAAAGAGGTTGGGTTGACACAAGGAAACCCAACCTACAAGAGCTGCGAGCACACTAACCTTTAGTCGTTCCTAAGATGTTGATTAGCGGCGGCAAGCTGTTGAGCAATGGTAGAAAGCTGATAAGCCGTTGCCACAAGTGCTTTACCAATAGCAGTCAAGGCGGCTATTTGCGCTGATTCGGGACAGGTTCGTCCCGTGTTTTCTGCTTCGAGGAGCAGAGTATTTGCCGACTTTAATAGGAGGTTTTCTTCTGACATTAGTTTACTTTTTCCATCTGAAAGATTGTATTTGTTCAAAATAGTGGGTTGACGCAAGCTAGCCCCACTTAACAATAGACGCGCTCGCACTAATAAAAATTTCCTACTCTTCCAGATATTTGATTTCGCGTTTTCTATTGCCAGCAGGAGACAGCCTCGCAAGTTCCGCTGCTTCCGCACCATGTGGGTTGTCTGAGTAACCAAACGAGAACCACAAATCATGGCCCTGCCCAATCAACATATCAATCGACTTACTGCCACGACCACTCAAGTGCTCTTTCAGTCTACGACGGATATTGTTTGATCTTCCAATATAGGCAAGAATATCCCCTACGGTTTCATCATATATTGCGTAAATGCCACCCGCATCAGGTGCTGAATTAACATTGGAACTGTTGAACGGTCGTACTTCACCTTCTCTCATTTCTTCTCCTCTGCCTGGTCGAGTTAAATGAACATATACTGGTTGAAGCACACTTATGGAGTGTAGCCTGACTTTTCCCATTATCCTTAATCAATTAAAGCTTTGTCGAGTCCAAAAAAGTTCAATTTTGTCGAGAAAATTTTCCCTATTTCATTCTCTTTAATCTGTTTTTGTATAAATATGTACAAAAAAGTGCTAAAAAGCAGGCAAAGGTGAGCTACAATAGACCCAACTATCCCATCTCCCTAGCCAGATGAATCTTAAAGAAGTGTTAACCCTCGCCGATCGCATAGTCTTCGAGAAAACGGGTCAGCACCTTGACGATTTACAAGAAGCGGTACTGCGAGGAACTCTACAACGCGAGACATACAAACACATAGCCAAAAACTTTGACTGTTCTGAAAGTAGTGTGAAGCAAGTTGGTTCGGAATTATGGCAGATACTTTCAGAAAAGTTGGGAGAAGATGTTAATAAAAAGAATTTTATATCTGCCATTTACAGGTTCCAAGTCTCTAATGTTTCAAACTTTGCACAAAACGTCAGCGAACAATACATCAGTGGTAGTTTTAACACCTGTGGAGAAGGTAGACACCCGCCAAATATCCCAAACTTACAGCCACCAAATCAGGAAACATCTAACTCAAAACAAATTAAAACTCTACATCAAGATTTAAGCGAAATGCCAGAGTTGGGTGATTTCTTCGATCGCACCCACGAACTCCAAACCCTCACAACCTGGATTCTACAACAAAACAGCCGCCTCATAACCCTCACCGGCATCACCGGCATCGGCAAAACATCCCTAGCAGTACAACTCGTAAAACAAATCAAAGACGAGTTTGAGTACGCAGTTTGGTACACGCTAGACCAATTCACCAGTATAGAAAAATTTCAATCTAACCTAATACAGCTTTTTTCCAATTCCGAAAAACAAGATTCATCCCCAACAAACCCAAAACGCTTACCGCTGATTAAGTATTTACAAAACTATCGCTGTTTAATAATATTAGATGACGTTCACAACCTTTTCTGTAGCGGCGACTTGGCAGGAAAATACAAACCTGAATGCGAAGAATATCGCTCTTTATTCAAACAAATAGAAAAATTATCCCATCAAAGCTGCTTTATGTTAATCGGTTGGGAACAACCGAGAGAAGTGACTCAAGTTAAAAACCAAAATACTTCTATTAGCACCTTACAACTCAAAGGTTTAGACATCGCAGCCGGACGAGAAATACTCAGAGATTATGGGTTAGAAGAAAGCGACAACAGTGAAGCACTCATTCATCGCTACCAAGGCAATCCCGTATGGTTAAAAAGCGTGGCGAATCTGATTCAAGACTTGGGAGGAGGCGTGACAGAGTTATTACCAAATGATACTATATTGTTGCCGGAAGATTTGAAAGATGTTTTACAGCAGCAGTTCGATCGCCTATCCGAACTAGAAAAACAAGTAATCTTCTTGTTAGGGAAAGAAAGCCAGCCGATCGATCGGGCAAAATTGCTAGAAAATGACATACTTCCGGCTTCAGATTTGCTAAATGCCGTGCAATCTCTATCGCGGCGCTGCTTGATAGAACAACAAGCAAATTTTTACACGATTTCACCTGTACTGAGGCAATATGCGATCGCCCGTGCACTGTAATTGATATCTCTTAGTCTGCGGAGGCAGACTTAGTTTGTATACTAGCGAATTCAATCGCCGAGTGATTAAATACATAAAATCGCACAAACAAAAACCGGGCAACTTCAAAGCTACCCGGCAATCGAAACTTTAGACCTCAGACAAATCTAAAATCTCAAACCTAAAATTTTTAAACAGCCACAGTTTTCTTAGCAGAAGAGCTCAATTCGCCCTTAGCATACTTAGCTGCAAAATCGTCCAAAGACACTTGCTTAATCTTTGTACCGTTACCGGCGCAACCGAAAGAGTTGTAGCGATCGCTACAAACCTTCTGCATATACTTGATCGACGGCTTCAAGAAGTGGCGGGGGTCAAACTCATCGGGCTTCGCAAACAAAGCTTCGCGCACCGCAGCGGTAATCGCCAAACGGTTGTCAGTATCGATATTGATCTTGCGAACGCCGCACTTAATGCCCTTTTGGATTTCTTCCACAGGTACGCCGTAGGTTTCGCGGATTTTGCCGCCGTTGTTGTTGATGATTTCCAGCAATTCTTGGGGCACAGAAGAAGAACCGTGCATTACCAAGTGAGTATTTGGCAAGCGGCGGTGAATTTCTTCAATGCGGCTGATTGCCAAAATTTCGCCAGTCGGCTTGCGAGTGAACTTGTAAGCGCCGTGAGAAGTGCCGATCGCGACTGCTAGAGCATCAACGCCGGTTTGCTCGACGAAATCAACAGCTTGTTCAGGATCTGTCAGCAACTGATCGTGAGAAAGCGCACCTTCAAAGCCGTGGCCGTCTTCTGCTTCGCCCATTCCTGTTTCCAGAGAACCCAAGCAACCCAGTTCACCTTCAACGCTAACGCCGATCGAATGAGCAACATTCACCACATCGCGAGTAACTTGAACGTTGTACTCGTAGCTGGCGGGAGTCTTAGCATCCGCTTCCAGAGAACCGTCCATCATCACGCTGGTGAAACCTTGGCGCATGGCAGAATAGCAAGTGCCGGGGGCATTGCCGTGGTCTTGGTGCATGGAAATGGGAATGTGAGGATAGGTTTCAACTGCTGCCAAAATCAAGTGGCGCAGGAAATTTTCGCCAGCGTAGGAGCGAGCGCCGCGAGAAGCTTGCAGGATCACAGGGCTGTTGGTTTCGTCAGCAGCGCGCATGATCGCTTGGATTTGCTCCATGTTGTTGACGTTGTAAGCCGGTAGGCCGTAACCGTTTTCAGCCGCGTGGTCGAGCAGCAGTCGCATAGGTACAAGCGCCATAGATATTCCTCCTAATTATTTGTGATTTCTGGGCAGTGAATTTTGGACAGTCTCAATTCTTACGATAATATTAAGACAATTTGCCACCGATCGCGCACTATCTTTCCAGATTTACTTAAAAGTTCAACAAACAAAATTTTGAGTTCCGAGCATTCCACTCAAAACTCAAAATTTTTCACTCACCAATTTTTTATGGGTCGCCCGGGATTTGAACCCGAGACCAATCGGTTAAAAGCCGAATGCTCTACCGCTGAGCTAGCGACCCTGGAATACATTGTTACCGCACACAATTTCTAATAGTAGCACCCATGATGTGAAATAGCAAGTGTTTTTTAAAAAAAAGTTGCACTCAGGCGAACCAGCATCTCGCAAGTCGCTCCCGGCTGCAAATAAATCAAGTGTTCGCCAGTGTTGAGGGCATTTCTAGGAGCAGTCCAAGGTTCCAAACAGTAAAAATCCTTGCCCTTCACCATCCAGAAAACCAACTTCCCATAGCTGGAGTTGTAACTGAGGGTGAGCCGCAAGTTCTGGGCCGCGTCAGTGACAGTAGCAGCAAGACCAGTGAGCTCGTCAAAGGAAACATCAATTTCATCCAGGGTCGGGTCAAAAACCCCGGTGAAGTAACCCTTGGCGTGGGTGTTCTGATCTCTGTACTGCATCCCGGGAATCTCAAACCGGAGCTTAGATTTGTCCCTCGCCAAAAAGTAGGGGTGGAAACCGCTAGAAAAAGGCATGGGTTCGGCAGACAGATTGGTGTATCGCTGAAAAATTTCCAAAGAATTGCCTTTAATCTGATAAGTGAAGGCTAGTTGGAAATCAAAGGGATAAACAGCCAGCGTCTTGTCGCTGCTGTCGAGAATCAGGGTAAGAGCGGCGCAACCCTCCGTAACTGGTTCCGCTATTCTCCAAGGCAAGTCTCGCGCAAAGCCGTGCTGTTTGAGCTTGCGCTGCACTCCCTTGTGGGTGTAAGTATTGTCAGGGAGATTGCTGCAGATGGGAAACAGGATGGGAATCCCGCCGCGTACTGTCAGATCGGGATTGGCGAACCGTTCCGCGTCCAAGTAGAAGATTTCTTTGCCTTCAACCAGCCAGCTAGTGGCAATACCGCCCCGTTCCGGCACAACTTCTAGAGCAGAGTTAGCGGTTTCGTCGGAGAGGATATAGGTTTTGTACTGCTTTTGCTTGAGCGCGATCGCAAACACATTTGTCATCGGTAGTAGGTCATTGATCATTGGTTGTCAGTAAATTGGTCGTTAATATTGGTCGCTGCTATGTTGATGTTCACCCATTACCGCCCCTATCCTCCCCCTGCCTTCTCGCTCCGACCCCCATCGGCTAACCAATGCTCCCAGCTATAGGAGGCAGGGCGAGCCGCGGCCCGGAGCGGTCGCTGCTTGTACCTGGAACGATCGTGGAGGTCGGCTGCTCTTTGAGTGCGACTTCAAAAGATACAGCCCGAGTGGGGGGAAGATAGCTTTGGGGACTCGGCACTGCTCCTTGACTGGGAGATGGGGGCGAAATAAACGGTTCTTTGATGAATGGCTCTTTCGTAAACGGATCTGCTTCCCCGCTGGGATTTTGAGGTTGAGTGCGGTAGATGCGCGGCGGCAAATTTAGATTCCTCGGCGGGTTTGACTCAATTGCAGGTTCCGTCCCGTTCGGGAAAAATGAGGAGTTGTCCGGCTGTTTGGGCGCAGGTGGCAAAGCCGGCAAAATCAAAGTTGGTTTGGGTTGTCCGGGGCCTTGCAGATTGCTTTCACCGTCGCTGGCCCCGGAACCCCGCCCGGGCCCGTAGGTACCGCTCTTTGCTGCTCCTGGCAATGGAAAAGAAGGAGTTTTTGGTGCCGTTCCTAAGTTCATTGGGGCCTCGAGAACTACAGAAGATCGCATCGGCCGATCGAAAATACTAGAAATTTGCTCAACGTGTTTGAGGATGCGCTCCGCAGCGGCTCCCTTCACCACCTTGGGCTGAAACTTTTTCACCTCCACAGGCAGAAACTCTACCTTCATATTCCTGTCTTTGAGGGATACTTTCAGGACTGCGGTATCGTAATCCCTGCCAGCATTCGGGCCGAATATAAAATTACCCAGCGAGTAAACTATCGGGCGGCCCTTGTAAATTTCTGCACCTTGCAAAACCTGGGGGTGGTGTCCCACTACCAAATCAGCTCCTTGGTCGATCGTGAACCGAGCCAAATCAATCTGCCAGTCCCCCGGATAATCTGCCAATTCGACTCCCCAGTGGTAATTAACAATAATCCAGTCTACCTGACCCCTGAGAGCTCGAATATCCTCTGCCACGCGATTGTTGCGGCGGGGGTTAGTGCCCGCTTTCCCTTGGTCGGCGGCGTGAAGGTCGGCATCGTAATAACCGAGGTAGGCGATCCGCTGACCCTTAACCTCAATAATATCTGGACGCCTCGCTTCTTTAATATCTCTGCCGGCTCCCTGGTGTTGAATCCCACTATTATCTAGAGTATTCATAGTCTCCACCAGCCCCGGTTCCGCGTAATCCATAGCGTGGCTATTTGCCAGATTGACAATATCCACTCCTCCTGCTGTTAATACTTTCACCGATTCTGGATCGGCTTTAAAATTTAATTGTTTTTTGCCAGAGTCCAATTTAGAGCGAGTCAGGGGGTTTTCTAGGTTAACCATCGCCACATCTGCTTGCCGGTACTCGTCCATATTGGCAAAAGCCCAATGGTAATCGTTGCCCGCAGATGCTCCGAGCGCATCCGATAGATTCACATTTCCTCCGAACATCAGCGTTACGGTTAGGTCGTAAGGATTAGCAAGTTGCTTTTGCTGTACTACTGGTACCACTTCTAATGCCGCTTGCACCGCATCCGCACGTTTGGCAGGCGGCCCCGAAATTACTGCAGCTTGCTGGTACCCGGATACTGGGGATACTAACCGCAGGGCCAGAGCTTCGTGGTAGCTCACCCAACACCCTAAAATAAATGAGGCAAGTGCCGACCCCACTAGCAGCAGAGAACGATACGTTTTAAATTTAACCCAATCGACGACCAGTAGGGAACGGTAACGCCGCCGCTGGCGGTTTGCCGGAGTGACAATTCGCACTGACTGTTTCCAGAGAATGTCTGGTTCCCCAGCCAAGCGCGCGTGAATACGCACCCCTTCTACTGCTGGCGAGTTGAGTCTCCAGAGTTGGTGGCAAATAAATTTGACTAAGCCTTCCCGGAGAGTGCTCCCCAGTAATCTAGTATCTGGCGCAAATTCGCGCTGAAATTCTACGAGGATTTGGACGCAGCCAGCATGAGCCTGTTCGACGCGGGCATAAATCCCTTCGGGTCGCAGCAAGCTGTCAATCCAGTAATTCAGGGCTTGAAAGTTGCCCGATCGCGCTAGCTCCAAGATAGACGGCTGCGACCAATTTTCTGCGTACACCATCAATTCGTCTCCTTAATACGCACTCGCGAGGACTCCAATTTGTTTTGAACGGAACCGCAATTCTTTTAGCTTAACCGCCACAGGTTCCGCTGCCCGTTTTGAAGCTAGTTGTTGGCCGCCACCATTTTCTACATTTAGGCGCTGCCTGCTGTCAGTGATTTTTATCACACTCCGGTCAATCGATTTTAAATTTTAGATTTTAGATTTTAGATTGAGTTCACAGGGGGTACTGAGGGCTAGAACAAACGTCGAAACAAGAGGTTTCTGGGGGACTTGAGGCACAAGAGAGCGAGATTTCTGAGGCAGAGTCTGTTTTTATTGTCGCTGTTTGAGTGTCGCTTTGGAGCTTTCGCTTTGAGATTTGAGATTTGAGATTGAGTCAAGAGACCTTAGTGGGCTAGAACAAACGTGGAAACAATAGGTTTCTGGGGGACTTGAGCCAGAAAAAAGCGAGATTTCTGAGGCAGAGTCTGTTTTTATTGTCACTGTTTGAGTGTGGCGAAAGGAGCTTTCGCTTGGAGATTTGAGATTGAGTCAAGAGACGTTAGTGGGCTAGAACAAACGTCGAAACAAGAGGTTTCTGGGGGACTTGAGCCAGAAAAGAGGGAGATTTCTGAGGCAGAGTCTGTTTTTATTGTGGCTGTTAATCGCGATCGCCCGAGTCAAGTTCTAAGGCTCGGATCTATGCTGGCAAATGCCTCCCGCGACGGATGCCACTGGCTGCAAAATCTGTAATTGGATAAATGGCGTACTAGATAGATTTGGTGGTAAAATGAAATTTGGTAACTCCCATCGGTACCAAAGTTTCGGAAAACGTGAAAATGGCCCGTCCATACGGCTGTGCCTTCCGATGTAAAACCCAAAGTACGTTACGGTAAACAGGCTATATTTTAAGCAACTTAAACTGCGCAGGAGAACTGACAAATGCTACAGCGCAAAATCTATCAACTCTGTTGTGATGGTCGTGAGGTTTCTATTTTTCTTCGAGATCAGCAACGTTGGATAGAGCGCGCTCGTATCCTAGATATTGAAGGGGATCTAGTCACGCTGCGCTACGAAACCGACGAAGAAGACGAAATCAGCTCCTGGGAAGAAATGGTGCGTCTCGAAAGTATTGGATCTGTGTCCCAGAAGTTGGCTTCGGTGTCCCGAACTAACTGCGAACCCCTAGTTTCTGACGATTGTCCCGAAGCCGAACAAATTCGCAATCACTACCCCGACTCGAATTTGGAATAGTTTTGAGCTCGCGCTTGAGGCACCAGGAAGACTTGGGGGAAAAGAAAACGACTTTTCTCCCTTTTTTGTGGAGGAATTATGCAAAAAACCCAGTTTAGGCCAAAAATATTCTGGGTTGGGAGCAAATAAGCTATTTGGCCTTTAAATTTAAGCTTGATGGCGGGCTCTCCTGCCCACCCCACAAGAGCGTAAGTACACAGTAGTTGAAAAATTCAATGGGCGACAGCTTACCCCTGGGTGACATCCTGCCGACGCTGACTCTACGAGTACAGCGCGGGCGCACCCTCGCTAGCTCTTGGATATTCCTGTCCCACGCCACTTTTCTAGGTTATAGACCCCCGACAGACCGACTTGACAGGCTGTTTCCGTTCCCCAGAGCCCTTGGGCTACTAGATTTTCTAGTCCACGATGCAAAACCATCTCTGCTGCTGCACGATTTCGATGAGTCCGATAATTACACTCGGGACAACGATGCTCTCTAACAAGAGAGCTCCTTACTGACGGTTGCAAGGCAAGCTGGGCAGGTTTGGCTAGTAGCGTTGGGATTGACTTTAGCAAAGTACACCCACGCTTCCAACAAACCCATTCTGTCAAAGAGAGAAACTGTCCTTCTTGAGCATCAACAGTCTTTACTGGGCATCCCCCTCGTCAACCCTTTGACATTGAGGTCTTCGGCAAAGATGGTTTGCGCTCCAGAGCAAAGTTTATGCGCCGTTTTCAGATGAAAGTCTTTGCGACGATTAGCAATCCGATGGTGCATTCTCGCGACTTTGATTTGCGCCTTCTGGCAGTTTTTAGAACCGTTCTGATGGTAAACGCTGATTTTACTAAGTAATTGGCTGTTTCTTCCATCAAGAGAGGATCTCGCGCCCTCGCCCATAGGTCAGGGGAGTGTCGTCAACAACCCTGCTTTCATGCCGACGCTCATCCTCGATCCGATAGAGCGCGGGACGAACCGCGAGGAAGTTAAAGGGGGTTTTTTGTCTGGGTGCGTCCAGGACTGTTCTTTTGTTTTCTTTGCCTGCGGGCTGGTTTCGAGGTGCCCGACAGCTTATTCGCCCTCTGTTTCCCCATCTAGGAAAAGTTCGGACTCCGGTATCGCTTTAAACACCGGACAGTAACCGTCGGGGGTAACTTTAAAGCCAAACAAAGCAGATAATTGGTTCCAACAGCGCTGGCCGCGGTAGTGCTGGCAATTGCCGCAGCATTCGAGGTTGGCCTGAACGGCGCTGCCTTGAAAAAGCAGTTCCCGCTGGGAGATGCCGCGCACTACCAGTTCTTCGCCTTGCCAGCGTGCTTCTACCAAACCGGTGTCGGCAAAATTGGCCCACCGAGGATCGGCTGTAATCGGACTCGGCAAGCTAATTGCTACCTCTTTCCCCAATTCGCTGAGTTCTCCCTCATAGTTAGTTTCCGGGATAGCGGGCTGCAAAAACATTTCCCCGATCGGCAGTTCTACAAGTGTTCCGACGGCGGGAGTGTGCAACTGGTAGCGGTTTCGCAGCTCGTCCAAGTTAGCCAAGTCAGCCAAATATGCAGGGGAACCGTGGATCAAAATTACGTGCTGGGGACGCAAATTGTGGATGAGCTGGGTAGTCCCTGGGCCGTCGCAGTGTTCGGCTAGCAGATAAGTTTCGACACTTCTGACTCCTGATTCGGGCCAGTTGATGACGGGATATCCGGGTTTTTGAGGTGCGAGCAAAATCCAAGGATTTGTGCTTTCGGCAACATACAAAGCCAAATCAGCAAACTTGTCTGTAATTACAATACACGGCGTGGAACCCAATCCGGGGCGCCCTTCGGCAGACAGCCTGCGGACGCGGGGTTTCACCCTTTCGTCCCAAAACAAAGGTTGGTGCAGAGCAAAATTTTGGACGGCGGTGGGAAATTGGGGCAGCAGTTCCAGATAAGCGTCGCACCCGTCGGCGACAGTGCCGTCCACCCAAATATCCAAGTCGCGGCCTGTAAAGTAGTGGTGACTGCGGAGCAGCATCAGCAGTTCTTGACCCAAACCGAGGGCCGGCGCGGGCAGCAGTACCGAGTACCCGTCGGCGATGGCGCGGTGGATGCGATCGGCTAACTGATTTTCCAGTTGTCGGCGGTGAGGGTGGCGCGCGGTGCCGTAACTGCCTTCCAAAATTAACACATCCGGCTTCATGCCCCTGAGTTCTCCCAAGGGCAAACCTTCCACCAAACGAGAATTGGACAGGAAAAAGTCGCCGGTGTACACCAGGGTGTAGGTGCGGTGGGGGGCGGCATAAGTCAGCAGCACAGTCGCCGCTCCGGGCAAATGGCCCGACGGGAACAACTGCACGCTCAATCCCGGGCGCAGTTCGATCGGCGACTGCCAGGGCAGTGCCTGACAGAACCCGGACTCTGGCTGCTGAGACGGTCCGGGCCAGTTGAGCGGTAGCAGTCGCGCTGTCACTTCGCTGGCGTAAATTGGCAAGTGGGGGAAAGATTGATGGAGTGCTAGCAAACCTCTGGCGTGGTCGGAGTGGGCGTGGCTGCACACCACGAAATCGGCTGGCAGCGATCGATTTAGTGTCGCTGACAGGGGTGCAATATCCTCTACACCGCAGTCGAGTAAAATGCGGTGCGGCCCCATTCGGACTAGCAGACAGACTCCTTCCTGTGCGTGGCCTGCGCCGTAAGGTAAACAATCGAGATCCATCACTGCGGTTAGCTCCCTGCTTTGCACGCAACTTGCAGTATCGCCACATTTAAACATTGGTTGCGACTGCATTCATTCGATCGAGTTCAGTCCCGGACGCCGAAACCGGGGAAAGATGGACGAAAACACTTTGTTGCCGTCCTCGCTCCCGGTAAAAAAACCCGGTTTATCAAAGTTGTGGTGCGTAAGCCCTGGAGTTAAATGTTTGCTCGAAGGCTCCGGCTCCCGTTGCCGGAAAATAATTGCACTTAAGATTTGATGCAGCGCCTGGAAAGCGATTTTCCGAAGGCATTGGCCGCTCCGGGCCTTCGGCCTTCGACAAAGTTCATGCTACTGGTTCTGCCATCAAAAGTTACATTTTATTGCACCATGTAAGAGCAGCGAACTCGATCTCATATTCTGAGTTTTAAACATTTTTCCACAATTTGCGCCTGCTAAAAGCTAGTCTTTTTTATGAGAAGATTTTAATTCAGATGCCCCAATATCTTGATAAAAC
Source organism: Microcoleus sp. C2D2 (assembly GCF_036702495.1). NCBI lineage: Bacteria > Bacillati > Cyanobacteriota > Cyanophyceae > Oscillatoriales > Microcoleaceae > Microcoleus > Microcoleus sp. C2D2. Next base: position 90,697 of record NZ_JAUBTO010000005.1, read on the forward strand.
TTTACAAATCTTCATTTTTAGGGTATTGAGGGCGGTGTATAGTCCCATCTGAAAAACTTGGAGAACCAGAATCGTGCTAGCTAACTGCTTTTGTCAGGGCAGAGAGAGACTTTATGAGTTTGATGGGTTTCTTTGTAAAAGTTTGATACATTCTTCTAAGCAAACCTTGTGGCTATCCGGGAGAGAGTTTAAATGGCTTTTTGACATCGCCGAAAAACGGATACTTGTGAACCAGGACTCGCCAGCCACCCAAAGTTTTAGACTCTTGTTCAAGTTCCCAGATTCATCTGTGGAGTAAATGTCAAATCCTTCGACGGCGAGCGCGAGCCGAACCTAAAAGCGCGGCGAGACGTTTCGCCCAACGTCACGCCGAACCTAAAAGCGCGGCGAGACGTTTCGCCCAACGTCACGCCCCCGTCTCACGCCCCCGTCTCAAACCTCAAATCTAAAATCGACTGACTGCCCCATAATAGGTTTGTTTACTCCGCTCATTGACTAGGCGACAACACGATGCGTTTTTTTGTTTTACCCCAAACACAGCCACATCAATCCCCCGACAATAGATGATATTCATGCTGTAAAAATACCATTAACTTGCCAGAAGTAATCTCAGCTTGATGAATCTCCAACCAGTCTGTAATGTCCGGTTTTTTTTTGAGCATTGCTGGGTTTTATTTAGGGTTGCGTTTTTGAGTTTTTTTTTGACCTAATCCGTTCCTGGTTAAACAGTGTGTAATAGCTTTGTTTGGAGTCAAACACCACATCGTAGTTCTCGAATATGTATCCTTGCAGTTCTGCGAGATTCCTGTTCTTTGACGGCAGCCAGCCAATGACTGCTGCGCTTTGCGCAGATTCTAGATAACCGACTGACCCGGGTCGCTCTGCCAGTTTTAACCTAGATATACCAGTAGTTTATAGAGTTTAGTCTCTTGGCAAATGAACCAGGGACTGACTTCTCGAACCTCCTGAATATCTCGGTGTTTATAGCCTTTGAAAAACATTTGAACTCAAGAAGCTCGCTTCAATTCACGTGGGTATGGATTGGACTAGCTCAACTCTTTGAGGTCGGTTAAGTAAGTGGGTACAAATAACCATAATGGGGGTCTGGCGGGTGAGATCACGAATAAAGTGGCTTGTATAGGAGTGATTCTTAGCTAAAGGGGCCCCTACTTGACCCGAGAAGATATTATTGTTTTTTGTGCGGTTATACTTAGCATTTGGCTTTATTATAAAAAAAGAGTATTTCAGGGGCTGGATCTATATTCTCCCAAATGGCTTGGGATTGCTAGAGAACTACTAGGGGCGAAAGTTGGAAGGGCGAGAGTGTTGAATTGTTTGGTATGTTGCCCTTGAATAGTACCCGATCGCAATTAAAGCTAAAATGAGGAGCGATCGCACAAACCGAGTTTTCTTAAAAAATCGGGTTTTTAGATGTGGCATTAATGGCGAGGCGTGGCAGCAGAGTGCCAATAACACCTGCAATTGACACAAGCCTCGACGCTCGCTCGTTGTCGGCGGTAAAAATTAGGTTGCCAAAAAACTTGACATCAGCGGGTCATTGAAAGCAAAAATAAATAAAAGCAATAACAAAAATGAGGCTCGATCTTTGATTCGCGATCGGCGCTCGGCAAGTATGGCATTGAGAAGTTGCTATCGGCTCAAACAATTTCGGCTAAAATACCTCCTGTAATATACGCACGATCGAGAATTTTTTCGTAATCTAAAATATTCAAATATAAAATATAAAATGGCAACAGCTATTCTTGACCTGGAATTCTCCGAACTCTTGCCGGAAATTACGCTTGAGGAGCGTTACAGCAAAGCCTTGATTTTAATTCGGCTGGACGGAAAACCGCTCGGTCAAGCTCTTTTGCCTGTAGTCGGAGGTCGCATTGGCGGTGAGGAATTACGGGAAACACTGAGGAATGCTGGTGGTGACCCGTTGTGGAAAAGCTGGCTCTACGACATTCTAGAATGGGATGAGCGGGGACCGCTCGACGCAATGCCGCTCGCCACAGTAGCAGTTTGCACGCGCGATCGACCGTCCGATTTGCGGCGCTGTCTCGACGCGCTGATGTGGCTGCCCGACGACGGTCAGGAATACGTGGTAATTGACAATTGTCCCGCCACGGACGCTACCAAGGAACTAATCAAAAATTACCCAAAAGTCCGCTATGTGCGCGAAGACGTACCGGGATCGAGCGCGGCCCGCAATCGAGCTTTACGCGAAGCTAAACACGAATTCGTAGCCTTTACAGATGACGATGCGGCCCCGGATCCGAACTGGCTGCGATCGCTGTTGCGAAATTTCAGAGATCCGCGAGTTATGTGCGTTACGGGGCTGGTGATGCCCTTGGAACTGGAAACTGAAGCGCAAGAATGGTTCGAGTGCTACAGCCCCCACGGGCGGGGCTTCAAGCGCCGAATTTTTGACGGGGCGCACTGCAACCCGCTGATAGTCTATCCAGTGGGGGTTTCGGCGAGCATGGCTTTGCGCAAAAGCTCGATCGACTTTATCGGCTTGTTTGACGAGGCTTTGGGGGCGGGAACGCCCGCTGTCGGTGGCGAAGACTGCGAACTGTTTGCTCGCATTTTGCGCGCGGGCTACCGCATTGTCTACGATCCGAGAGCGTTGAGCTGGCACCGCCATCGGCGCACTTGGGAAGAATTGCAAAAAACGCTCCAAGGCTACGGAATCGCAGTCTATGCTTTCTGGACGCGGATGTTTGTAATCAACAGAGAATTTAGTGTGCCTCTATTAGCTTGGGAATGGCTGTGGTATAAGCAAATTCCTGAATTATTTGCTTCAGTGCGAAAGCAACCGGGCTGTATTCCTAGTGATTTACTTTTAGCTCAACTGCGGGGATGCTTTAGCGGGCCGATGGCTTATTTTTATTCTCGCAAGCGCTTGCAGGAAGTTAAAGGGGAAGTCAATCGATTTGAGATTTGAGATTTGAGATTTGAGATTTACTCCACAGATGAATCTGGGAAATTAAACTAAGGTCTAAGTTTTTTGGATGAGTCAGGAGTCATTAGTCAGGAGAAAGAGGGAAGCCCGGCAACGGATTGTGTAAGGGATTTAAGGGATTTAACAGATGGATATTGAGGGGACAGGGAAGAAGTAAGAGTGTTTGAAATTTTAATCACCAATTATAAATTCCCAAATACTAAATACCAAAGACCAAAGACCAAATACCAATTACCAATCTAATAGGAACAGGGAAAATCCAACAGTTAGCATAATTATTCCCAGCCACAATCGAAGTTCTTCGCTGCGTCGCGGTCTTGATGCTTTGCACTCGCAGACTTATCCCCTCGAACTCATGGAAGTTATTGTAGTGGTAGATAAGCTGTCGCGCATTTAAATTGTATATTCAGGGCGGGCGGGACGCCCACCCCACAAGACTTTGATTTTTTTTGACATACAATTTAAATGCCGCAACAGCTTAGCTGCATAGACGATACTTTGGCAATGTTACAAGACTACAAAGCTCCGTTTAAACTGCAGGCGATCGAGGTAAATTGCCGGAGCGCTTCGATCGCCCGCAATACCGGAGCGGCTATCGCTACCGGGCAATTGCTGCTGTTTCTCGACGACGAGATCGAAGCGCTGCCGCCTTTGGTGGAAAGCCACGCGCGGGTTCACCGAGAGCGTCCGGGCTCGGCTGTTATGGGCCCCTATCCGCCTAAGTTGCAGGGAGGAACTAGATTTTTTGACGTGGAAGTGCGCTCGTGGTGGGAAGACAAGTTTTATCAGATGAGCCGGCCCGATCACCGATTTACTTATCAAGATTTGCTCAGCGGCAACCTTTCTCTGGATGCAGAACTGTTTGCTCGTCTCGATGGCTTTGATTCGGCTTTCGGCAACTGCGGTGGGGAAGATTATGAGTTTGGGCGGAGGTTGCTCAAAGCTGATATATCTTTGGTTCTGGCGGATGACGCAGTGGGCTATCATTACGAACACGAAACTAACAATCTCGATCGCTCTTTTGGCCGCTGTCGTCAGGAAGGGCGCTCGGATGTTTTGATCGGGCGCCGACACCCGGAACTCAGACCGATGCTGCACATAAAAGACTACGAAACTCCTTATTTTTTGGTAGACAAGATTTTGGTGGCGATGGCGTTTTTCTGGCCGGCGGTTGTGGATGGGCTGGCAGTGTCCGCGAGGAAATCCCTGGATTTGCTCGAAAGCTTGAGGATGCGGGAAGGCGGTGGTTGCGGACTCTCGTTGCGCGGTTATTGGTATTTGCGGGGTGTGATTGATGAGCTCAAAAGTCGATCGGCAATTTCTAGTTTTATTCTATTTTTATGAAAGGAGAGCCGGTTGGTGCTGATGTGGGCGATCGCGAAAATGTGGGTCGGGCGAGTGAGAACACTAATAAAGTGGCTTGTATAAAAGTGATTCTTAGGTAAAGGGGCCCCTACTTGACCCTACAAGATAGTATTGTTTTTTATGCGGTTCTACTTAGCATTTGGCTTTATTATAAAAAAAGAGTATTTCAGGGGCTGGCTCTATATTCTCCAAATGGCTTGGGATTGCTAGAGAACTACTAGGGGCGAAAGTTGGAAGGGCGAGAGTGTTGAATTGTTGGGTATGTCATGTTGCCCTTGAATAGTACCCGATCGCCATTAAAGCTGAAATGAGGAGCGATCGCACAAACCGGGTTTTCTTAAAAAAGCGGGTTTTTAGATTTGGCATTAATGGCGAAACCCGGTGGCGGCAGAGTGCCAATAACACCTGCAATTGACACAAGCCTCGACGATAGCTCGTTGGCGGTAAAAATTCGCTTGGAAAAAAACTTGACATCAGCGGGTCATTGAAAGTAAAAATAAATAAAAGCAATAACAAAAATGAGGCTTGATCTTTGATTCGCGATCGGCAATCAGCAAGTATGGCATTGAGAAGTTGCTATCCTCTAAAACTATGTCAGCTAAAATACATCCGGTAATATACGGAGTATCTAGGGTTTTTTCGGCATCTACAATCTCAAATATAAAATATAAAATGGCAACAGCTATACTTGACCTGGAAATCTCCAAACTCCCGCCCGAAATTACGGTTGAGGAGCGTTACAGCAAAGCCTTGATTTTAATTCGACTGCACGGAAAACCGATCGGTCAAGCTCTTTTGCCCGTAGTCGGAGGCCGCCAAGGCGGTGACGAATTACGGGAAAAACTGATGAATGCTGCTGGTGACAACTTGTGGAAAAACTGGCTCTACGACACTCTAGAATGGGATGAGCGGGGGCCAGTGGAGGCATTGCCGATCGCCACAGTAGCAGTTTGCACGCGCGATCGCCCGGAAGATTTGCGGCGCTGTCTAGACGCGCTGATGCTGCTGCCTGATGATGGTCAGGAATACCTGGTAATTGACAATTGTCCCGCCACCGAGGCCAGCAGTGAATTGGTCAAAAATTACCCAAAAATCCGCTATGTGCGCGAAGATGTAGCGGGCGAGAGCGCCGCCCGCAATCGAGCTTTACGCGAAGCTAAACACGAATTCGTAGCGTTTACAGATGACGATGCTGCCCCCGATCGGAATTGGTTGCGATCGCTGTTGCGAAATTTCAACGATCCGCGAGTTATGTGTGTCACGGGGCTACTGATGCCCCTAGAACTGGAAACGGAAGCGCAAGAATGGTTCGAGCGCTACAGCCCCTACGGGCGGGGCTTCGAGCGCCGAGTTTTTGACGGGACGCAATGCAATCCGCTGGTTGTTTATCCTGTGGGGGTTTCCGGGAGTATGGCTTTGCGGAAAAGTGCGATTGACAGCATCGGGCTGTTTGACGAAGCTTTGGGCGTGGGTACTCCCGCTAAGTGCGGTTCAGACAGCGAACAGTTTGCCCGCATTTTGCGCGCTGGCTACCGCATCGTTTACGAACCGACGGCCTTGAGTTGGCACCGCCACCGGCGCACCTGGGAAGAACTGCGCAAGTTGCTCCAATGCTACGGAATCGGAGTCTATGCTTTCTGGACGCGGATATTTGTGGTCAACAGAGAATTTAGCGCGCCTCTATTAGCTTGGTGGTGGCTGCGGTACAAACAAATTCCTGACCTAATTGCTTCGTTGCGAAAGCAACCGGGTTCTGTTCCTCGTGATTTGCTTTTGGCTGAATTACGAGGCTGCATTAGCGGCCCGATGGCTTATTTTATTTCAAGGAAGAATCAAAAAGCAATAATCAAGAAGCAAGAAGCAAGTTCGGCAACGAATTCTGTAACGGAAGTAACGGATGGAAAGATGAAGCAAGAAGGCATCGAGATGAAGATAGGAATGAAGCAAGAAGGCATCGAGATGAAGTAATAATTAATGTTGTAACCTCCAATCCTCAATCCCTTGGCTTTGCTTCGCCGCCCAATTCGCAATTACCAATTCCCGACTCAATTAACGAAAAGCAGATTGGTGATTGGAGATTAAAGTTACTAATCAATTTTCAAATCTCAAATTACCCATTACCCATTAACAAAATGAACAGGGAAAATCCTACTGTCAGTGTCATTATTCCTAGTCACAACCGAAGTTATTCGCTGCGACGGGCGCTTGATGCACTGCACTCGCAGACTTATCCGATCGACCTCATGGAAGTTACTGTAGTTGCAGATAGCTGCATTGACGATACTTTGGCAATGCTGCAAGACTACAAAGCTCCGTTTAAACTAAATGTGATCGAGGTAAATTGTGGAAGCGCTTCAATCGCCCGCAATACGGGAGCGGCTTCGGCTACCGGGCAATTGCTACTGTTTCTGGACGACGATATAGAAGCGCTGCCGCCTTTGGTAGAAAGCCACGTTCGCACTCACCAAGAGCGTCCGGGCTGTGCGGTCATGGGCCCTTATCCGCCTAAGATGCAAGGAGCAACTAGGTTTTTTGACGTGGAAGTGCGAGCGTGGTGGGAAGACAAATTTTATCAGATGAGGCAACCCGATCACCGATTCACCTATCAAGATCTGCTCAGCGGCAACCTTTCTTTCGATGCTGAACTGTTTGCCCGTCTTGATGGCTTTGATTCGGCTTTCGGGAACTGCGGCGGGGAAGATTACGAGTTGGGAGTGCGATTGCTGAAAGCTGGCGTATCTTTTGCTGTGGCGGAAGATGCTGTTGGGTATCATTACGAACATGAAACTAACAATCTCGATCGCTCTTTTCGCAGAGCTCGCCAGGAAGGGCGATCGTATGTTTTAATCGGTCAGCGACACCCGGAACTCAAGCCGACTCTGCACGTAGGGGATTACGAAACTCCCTACTCTCTGGCCGATAAGATTTTGGTCGCCCTGGTTTTTTACTGGCCGGCCGCTGTAGATTTACTGGCTGCTGGACTGAGACGGTCGCTAGATTTGCTAGAAGCTGTGGGGATGCGGGGTACTTGGCGGTGGCTGCGGACTAAACTACTGGGTTACTCGTACTTGCGGGGCGTGATGGATGAGTTGAAAACTCGATCGAACATTTCTAGTTTTATACAAGAAGGCCCGGTCCGCGCAGATTTGGGCGGATACGAAATAGAAATCGACTTGCAGCAAGGTTTGGAAGCAGCAGAACAAAAGATTGATGTCGAAAGACCCGCTGGCATTTACCTGTACTACGGCAAACTGACAATCGGTCACATACTTCCAGAAGTCGGCGCCGAACCGCTACGAGGGGTTCACCTGCGAAGGATTCTGGCACTGCATTTGGCGGAACCGCTGGCGAGAGCGATCGCGGTTAACGGTATGCCGCGCGGTTCTGAGTCGATCGAATCAAAGCCTTTTGTTGCTTCGGAAGAGCGTGTTTTGGCAGTTAAATAATGGGTAATCGGTAATTGGTAATCGGTAATCGGTAATTGGTAATCGGTAATTGGTCAGAGTTAGTAGTTTTTCTAATAACAAATGCCCCATGCCCAATGCCCCATGCCTCATGCCCCATGCCCTATTCAAGTCGTATTTTCAGGAGAAATTCATGGCAATAAAAGTGCTTGAAATCGAGTTTACTGAAGAGATAAATCCGATTAGGGGACTAGAAAGATATGAAAAAGTCCGCATCTTGGTTCGCTACCGGGGACAGCCGATCGGCTGGGCTTATGTTGATAACAATCCCTGGCAGCAAACAATCTCGGCCGATCGAGTGCGACAAACAATTGTGGAGCAGATGGGCAAGGAGTTGATGCGAGCCAGTTTGGCAGAGCAGTTAGCCCCGGTAGCAGCAGATTTCGATCGAGAACTGCCGCCCATTAGCGTTGTCATCTGCACGCGCGCTCGCACCGATTTGCTCAAAAATGCCCTGGAAGCAATTCTCGCCCTAGACTATCCAAACCGAGAAATTATCGTTATAGACAATGCTCCTGCCAACAGCAGCACCGCTGAATTGGTCGCGGGATTGCCTGTACGCTACGTTAGGGAAGAACGACCAGGATTGAACTGGGCTCGCAATCGCGCGATCGCTGAAGCCAGCCACGAGATTATTGCTTTTATTGACCCTGATATGCGGCCCGATCGGGGTTGGCTGCGGGGTATCGCTGCGGGCTTTGCTGACCCGGAAATTATGGCAGTTAGCGGTTTGGTGGCGCCGGCGGAACTGGAAACAGAGGCTCAAATTCAATTTGAATTCGGTTACGGGGGAATAGTGCAATACCTCCACCGCTTTAAAGTTGAGGGTAGCAAGCTCTCGGTGCGGGAGTTGCTGTGGGCGAAATATTACGGCGTTGGGGCGAATATGGCTTTCCGCGTACAAGTGTTCGAGGCTGTTGGCAATTTTGACCCGGCTTTGGATGTGGGGGCGGCGACTCGGGGCGCTGGGGATATTGAGATGTTTCACCGGATTTTGGCTAAGGGATACGCGACTTTTTATGAGCCGAGAGCCTTGGTGTGGAAGGTACACAGACGCAGTGGCAATGCTTTGAGTCAGCAGCTACGGGACAACGGGCAGAGTTTTGGGGCTTATTTGCTGACGTGCGATCGCAACCGCACTGTGCCGCGCCTGGAAATTTTGAAATTTGCCATCTTTAATTGGCTCGGTTGGTGGCTGCTACGCCGCTTGGGGGATCCGGGTGGGCTGCCGCGCAAGTTGGTAGTCAGCGAGTTGCTGGGAGCTCTCGACAGTCCTTTTGCTTACAGAAAAGCGCAGTTGCAGGCGCAGCAGTTAGCTGAAATTGAGCCGGAAGAGCAGCTACAGTCGGAACCTGAGCAAGTCGCCGGAGGTGTGCGGTGAGAAGTGTTCCAAGGCTGGTTGACAGGCGCAAAATCGCTCATTTCTTCGATTTGCTGCGGGTGTTGGTCGATCGCGATATGAAATTACTTTACAAGCGATCGACTTTGGGGATTGCTTGGACTTTAATCAATCCGCTGTTGCAGTTAGCTGTATTTTCCTTTGTGTTTCGCTCTGTTGTACCGATTAACATTCCGCAATTTTCTTCCTTTGCTTTCAGCGGTTTGTTAATCTGGAGTTGGTCTCAAACCGCATTATTTCAAGCAACGGGATTAATTACCAGCAATAAAGCGCTAATCAGACAGCCGAATTTTCCCACGGCAATTTTGCCGGTAGTCACGACTATGACGGGGCTAATTCACTTTCTGTTAGCTTTGCCGGTGTTAATTATCTTTCTGGCAGTTGATGGCGTTCAGCCGAGTTCAGTGCTGTTTGTATTACCCCTGCTGATGGTTATTCAGTTTGTTTTGACAGTCGGTTTTGCTTATCCCCTCGCCGCTTTGAATGTCACTTTTCGCGATACTCAGCACACTTTGGGCGTCCTTTTGCAGATGCTGTTTTACCTAACTCCGATTTTCTACGACCTCAACAGCGTCCCGAAAGAATTTCAGCTTTTCTATCAGTTAAATCCGATGGTGCCACTGCTCGAAGCTTACCGCGCCATACTGCTCAAAGGTACGCAGCCGGATTGGCAGGCGCTGTTAATTATGAGCTTGGCTGTGGCTGTTATTTTGCCGATCGGACTGGGAATTTTTAGACGGCAAAGCAATACTTTTGTGGAGGAATTGTAAATGCGTCAGGCTATTGTTGTCAAGGGTTTGGGGAAACGTTTCAACCGCTACAGTGCCGATCGACCTTATACGATTATGGAGGCTGCTTTATCGGGTTGGGGGCGGATGAAACCGCAGGCGCGTTTTTGGGCCCTGCGGGATATCAATTTCACTGTTTCTCCGGGGGAAATGCTGGGAATTCTCGGCAAGAATGGCGCGGGAAAATCGACGCTGCTGCAACTTCTCGGTGGTATCGGCACCCCTGAGGAAGGAACTATTAAAGTTAACGGCAGAATTGGCGGTTTGTTAGATTTGGGTGCGGGTTTTCACTCGGATTTAACTGGTCGAGAAAATGTGCTTGTGGGTGCGGTGGTGGCCGGTTTGACACGCCGGGAAGCGGCGCGCCGATTTGACGATATTGTGGAATTTGCAGAGTTGAAACAGTTTATTGACAGCCCCATGCGCACTTACAGTACGGGGATGCAAATGCGGCTGGCTTTTTCGGTGGCGGTTCATACGGACCCGGAAGTGCTGTTAATTGATGAACATTTGTCGGTTGGTGATGTGGCTTTTCAAACTAAATGTTTGAACAGAATTACGGAGTTTAAGACTCAAGGATGTGCGATTGTTTTGATTTCTCACAGCGCGGCGCAAATTCAGAAAATGTGCGATCGGGCTTTGTGGCTAAAATCCGGTGAAATCATGGCTTACGGGGAACCGGAAGTGGTTGCAGGTCAGTATTTGTCGTCCAGGCGATCGGAAACTGAAAAACGCACTCCCATGCGTCCTCCTGAAGTTACAAGTACGGGTTCGCAACTGCGAGTTAATGAAAATCGCTTCGGTTCTTTGGAAGTAGAAATTACGGATGTCAAAGTGTTGCCGGATGAAGAGATAAATACTGGTGATGGTATTACTATTGAAATTCATTATTCTGTGCCGAAGCCGATTGCTGCTGCTATTTTTGGCGTGACAATCAGCCGGGAAGACGGCCAAAGCTGTTTTGACACTAATACTAATCAAATGGGTCGGTTGCTACCGCTGGCGTTCGGTAAAGGCACAATCCGCCTGCACGTAGACAGGCTGGATTTAGGAAACGGTCAGTATTACGTGAATGCTGGGGTTTACGAGAAGAGTTGGGCTTACGCCTACGATTATCACTGGCACGTTTATCCGCTGTACGTGCGATCGACTGTACACCAAAAAACGATTCTTTGTCCGCCGTACCGCTGGGAATTTGACGGCAAAATGCAGGTGGCGGATTTACCCGAACCAGCCGCTCAAACTCACGCTATGAATAAGAATAATCCCGGGTACGCCAAGATTTCGACTCAGTTGAAAAATAAGCAGAAACCAGACTTTTTAATTATTGGCGCTCAAAAGTGCGGCACGGAACCTCTATCCGGCTATCTCGCAAATTACTTGCAAATTATTAAAGAAGGTTCCCGCGAAATTCACTTTTTTGAATTAAATTTCGAGCGCGGTTTTGAGTGGTACAGCAAGCAGTTGACGCGCAGTGTGGCGGGTGATAAGGTATTGCTGTGGGAGATGACTCCTTACTATATTTATCATCCGTTGGTGGCCGAGCGGGTTTACAAGTTTTGCCCAAATGTTAAGCTGATTGTAATGTTGCGAAACCCGGTAAAACGAGCGTGGATGCACTATCATTTAGAAGTGGCGATCGGCTGCGAAAAGCTGGATTTTGAAAAGGCGATCGCTTCAGAACCCGATCGGCTAAAAGGTGAAATTGAAAAAATCAAAGCCGATGAGGGTTATTACAGTTTCAATCACCAGCATTATTCCTATTTGTCGCGAGGAATTTATGTCGAACAAATCAAAAATTGGCTCGACTATTTTCCCCGGGAACAGTTGTTGATTCTCAAGAGCGAAAATTTTCAGGCAATTCCCGGCAAAGTATTTTCAGAAGTGTTAGATTTCTTGGACATTAGTGCCAGTGCAATTAAAGAATATGAAATTAATAATATCGAGGATTACAGCAAAATGCCGCCAGAAATCGAACAACAATTGACAGATTATTTCAAACCTTACAATCAGGAACTTTCCGAATTGTTAAAAGAGGATTTTACTTGGACTTAGGAAAAGAGTTTTTAACCGCAGAGAGGGTACAGAGGAACAGGAATCCTACCTCTTTATTCTCTTCCTCCGTGTCCTCTGCGCTCTCTGCGGTTAATAAAAAAAAGCTCATTCACAAACAATTTATAAAGTATAAAAATGAAACGGATATTTTTAGTCGGAGCCCCTCGCACTGGCACAACAATTCTTCAAAGTTTATTAGCCGCTCATCCCGAAGTTATTTCTTTTCCTGAATCTAAGTTTTTTCACTATTTGCTGTACGATCAGTTGGCGGGAAAGTTGCCAAATAGGATGGAAGCTTTTTTTAAGGATGAGATTAAGCGTCCTGAACTTTTGAAATATTTTGATGACAGTCAAACTGTCGAAACTAAAACTAGTTGGTTTGTCGGAGTTTTGGATGGTTTGGCTGCGGAACAAAACAAAAGCATTTGGTTGGAAAAAACGCCGGAACACATATATTTTATTGATGACATAGAGCGCTTGGTGCCGGATGCAAAATTCATACATATTTTGCGAAACGGTATGGATACAATAGCCTCTCTGTATGAGGCTACTTGTAGTCTTAACGAATTGTGGGGCCCTGGTTGGGATTTAAACCACTGTATCGAGCGCTGGGAACAGGCGATGTTAATTAGCCACAAATATGTTAATAAATCAAATCATATATTAGTTAAATATGAGGAGCTTTTAGACGACAAAACAAAATTTTTAGGAGAAATTTGTAAATTTCTGGGCATTGAATATGACGGCAAAATGCTCGTTAATTATCAAGAAAAAGCCGCGAAGCTCAGTTTAAATCTACCTTGGCATAAAGGAATTGAGAGAGATATTAAAACGAGTAACGTTCACAAATATCATAAAAATTTTAATAGAAATGAAATCCGATCTATTTTAGATAAGATTAAGCGAGTAAAGGGTGAAATTGCCTCGAAAGTTGCGGTGGAAGTGAGCGAACCAATTTCTGATATTTGCGCTCTTGGGCAAATATGCGAGATCCTGTGCTGTACCATCAAATTAGAAGGAATCCAACTCGGTATTATTGAATTGCCAGTCTGCGAGGGCATGGTTGCGGCTTCGGTGTTGGCGGATGCGATTGCAGACCAGTTTGCTTGGCAAATTATCGATCGCTTCTTCCAACGCAATAGCTGCGAAAAAGGCAATAAATTGTCGGAAACTTTGCTGGAACCATTGCAGAATAAAAATGAGTGGACGCTATTTTTGCAAGAATTATGGGGGCGTCCCGATTGGGATTTGGAGGAATTCTACAAGCCAGAAATAGCAGAGGAAGTCCCAACAATTACCATCGAAAAAAAATTGATTGCCTTAGAAGTTAGCGAGGAATTTGCTAATATAAAAGTTGAGTTCTCGGAAATAGACGTGCTGGTGAAAGTAGGCGGCGTTGCTGTCGGTATTGTCACTGTTGCGGTGGAAAATAATTTTGTTTCTGCTCAAAAATTGCGATCGACAATTACTCTAAATAGCGGTTTTGAGTTGTGCGTCGCCACAGTGCGAGAAGCCTTGCTGGGAAAACCCCTCAACGGCACGATGTCGCTGCGATCGCGCTTAGCCTCTTCTGCTAAACAAAGGCCGGATTTGCACGACTCGTTGAATGCACCCGGTGCAGGGGGCATTTACCCCCAAAATGCCGTGATGTTCGGCAGGCGATCGGGTGCCGCTGGAACGAGTGTCAGCCGCCGGGCAGCACTCCCGGCGGCGGCGCTGCGGGAAATAGAGTCAGCGGCGGCAATCGCGGGGGAACCGACAAGGCAAATTCCCCGAGAAAACGAGTTTCCAAAGCAAGTATTTTACGCACCGGAAATCATTTTGCCAAAAGCGCCGTATAGAGAAGTTTCTCACTCCGTGAAACCTCAAGTTTTTGACAATCATAGCGTTACAGAAACGCTGCCGATTCTCGCCTACCACCGCATTTCTCCTGACGGTTTAGAGGCAATTACTCCGCAGGTTTTTGAACAGCACTTACAATATCTCAAAGATCGTGGGTATTACAGTGCGAGTTGGCAAGATTGGCAAAGCGCCAAACAGGCTAGAACTCCTTTACCCGGTAAAGCTGTATTGATGACTTTTGACGGCGGCTATCTCGACTTTTTCCAATATGCTTGGCCACTGCTAAAACGCTTTGATTTTACAGCAACTCTTTTTCTAGTAGCCGAGTCGATAGGAAAGACAAATAGTTGGGAAAAAGCCGAATTTGAAGAAGTGCAGCTAATGGGATGGCCGGAAATTTGGCAACTGCAGGATGCAGGGATTGTATTCGGTTCTATGTCTGCTACTCATCAACCTCTGACTCCATTGTCGCCGACAGAAATTGTGCGGGAGGGGGCGAAATCCCGTGCTATCTTGGAACGGGGATTAGAGAAATCTGTTAAATGTTTTGCCTATCCTTACGGGGATGTCGATCCAATTGTAGCGCATTTAATTGGAGCGAGTGGGTATACTTTTGGTGTATCATATAGGTCAAGTTTTAGCAGCTTTGACGATGCTTTACTGTCGCTGCCGCGCCTTCAAGTTACAGCAGAAAATACCTTACAATTAGATTTGTAGGGTGCATCAGCCAGCGCGATTTTTCCCTCAACTAACAATCTGTCTACTCACGCACCTTACAAGTGAAATTGCTTAATCCATCCCTTGATTTTCCGCTGCAAATAACCGCCTAACCCTCGGGAAATCTTCTCAAACTTATAATTAAATAAAATATCCATAACATCTTCAGTTTTCATATACTTTAAATAAGAAATCATTTTATCTGTCAGTTCATCATTAACATCATCGATATATTTTCTCACCGCCAACCTTTCTGAAATATTCCATTTCTTATCAAACTTGCGGTGCATTTCCGTCTCATAATCCCGAAAATCTGAGATTTTCCCCTCCAAATAGCTTTGAATATATTTCCCCGCTATTTCCGCACCATCCATCCCGTGTCTAATCCCTTCGCCGCCCAAAAAATTTACTGTCGAGACAGTATCACCGATCGCAATTATATTATCCTTGCAATAAATATCCTTCAAACCAGGACTGTACTTCAGCGTCGAACCGTGTTTGTCAATAATTTTATAATTTTTAGACTTCAGATATTCATCAATCAGTAAATCAATATATTTTTTCAGCGGTGACAAATGCCTCACCGTTTTCGGATCTAAAAAAATGCGACCAGCACCAACTTTCAGCCTGTTTGGTTCCATTGGGAATATCCAGGAATAACCCTTCGGCATCCATTTATCGCCCAAAAAGAAGATTAAATCACCCCTGTACTTATTGTAAACTTCTGGCTCTACTTCAATTAAATATTCGATTCCGGTTCCCGACAAAAAATCTGGCTTATCCTTCTCTTTTTCGTACATAATCGCCCTAGCAAAGCCAGTAGCATCAACCAATACTTTCGTGCTAACTGTGATAATTTGACCGTCGGATAACTGTTTAAATTCTACGGTTGTTTCGCCCTTGGCTTGTGAATGTCGGGTGTAGCGATAACCAAGCCAAACTTCACCGCCAAATCGCTCAGCTTCGCTGGCCAAAAATGCTCTAAATTTAGCAAAGTTGAGAACAACTCCCAAGCTTTCGGGAGACTCCCAACTTTGACTGACTTTGGTAGTTTCAATAGTAAGTTTGTGCCAAAAACTGCCGATAACAGATTCGGGTAAATTGAATTTAGAAAGGGTTTCTAGAGGCGTGGCGGCGCTGGAAAAGTCATTTTTATTAAAATTATCGTTTTGCTCTGCCAGCAAGACTTTGTGGCCGGATTTGGCTAGCATTCTCGCACAGTGGCCGCCTGCTGGGCCTGCTCCTACTATTACTATGTCAAAACTTTTTAAATTCATCTTGCTTTTAACTAGCTTCCAATGTCAAAATACCCGCAGACATATCAACTACTAACCGCCGACTTTTCAGCCACTGGCGACCGATTAAAATTTCCGGTACTCCGTCACCCACATGAACGGGAATGTCAAACTCTTGCTCATCTATACGTACTTTTCCTGCATAAATATCGAAATTGAATTCTCCCTTAGCTGTCCGCATTTTTTGTCGCCTAATATAAATCCAATCAAGCCCTTCTAAATCCTGACTGTCCATTGCTAGCCAGCCAGAAAAACCTGTATCTAGTAGGACATCAACAGGTAATTCTAAGCCGTTATCAGCAATCAATTCTACTTCAAAAAATAGCTCGTCTTCATCACCAAATCTTCCTGCAATCATATCGTGCCGCACGCCCCTGTATGGTTGATGCGGAAAAGAAACGGGATAGCATTTGGGTGTTTCTGGCGGCACATTTTGGTAGCCACCATATCATCTTTGTCGATAAAATAGTCTCCGCTGTCGGGTTCAACCGCCATGTACCAGTTGTAGTGGGTTTTAATCAATTCTGGTTTTAGGCGATCGAAAATGGGTTTGCAGCGTTGATAAAATGCTTCTCTTTCGGCTCGCCACTGGGCTTTTTTTTCTTCTGACCATTGAATTTCGGGGAACAATCTTCCCCGCCGCACGGTACGATTTGGTTTCACGTTAGTCATTGTTTTTTCTCGCTTATGGTAGCTTTTCTCGATCGTATTGTACCACAAGATCCGGTTCGAGCTAAGCTGTTGCGGCATTTAAATTGTATGTTAAAGAACAATCAAACTCTTGTGGGGTGGGCGTCCCGCCCGCCCTGAATATACAATTAAAATGCGCGACAGCTTATCCGAAAGACGTACAATTTAGTTTTGAGGTATTTTTCACGGGTTATCTTGGCAAATAAAATATCATTTCGAGCGATAAAATATTCCCTGCAGGGAGTAAGTTTGGGTTAAGCACACCGTTTCAGATAGCTTTGGGCAACACAATCGCTGGGATTTCTTTCCAAACACATACCGAACAGGAATTTGGCATCCTCGATCGAGCCTTGATAGTAGCGAATCAAAGCTAATTCAAAAATCGGTTTCGTTTCCAATTTAGCTTGTTTTTGGGCTGGAGGATCGGCCTCAAATACCTCAAACACCCCCACTTTTTGAGATTTTCCTCGAACTTGCACCTGAGCGACGAAGCGCAGGGCATACTTCATCGGTTCTTCGATCCCAGCTAAGGTGGTGTGGGAAATCAGAAACGGAACTTGGTAGACTTTTGTTAATTGTTGGAGGCGCGAACCGAGATTAACTGCATCGCCAATGACGGTGGTATCGATGCGAAAGTTACCGCCTACTGTTCCTAGCCTCAAATTTCCTGTATTGATGCCAATGCCAATTTCTATGGGTTGGCGGTCGAGCAGTTGTCGGCTGAGGTTGTATTCAGCGAGGATTTTCAACATAGTCACTCCTGCATTCACCGCACTATCGGCACTCACTTCAAACAGTGCCATGATTTCATCACCAATATATTTATCAATAAAACCACTATTTTCAATAATTGCAGGTTCCATGCGCCGGAGATAGCCATTGATAAACTTAAACGTATCTTCTGGGGTCATTTGCTCCGAATGGGTTGTGAAAGCACGGATATCGGCAAACAAAACCGACATTTTTTTCTCAATAGATTCTCCCAGTTTAATTTCGTTGATATTTGTTCGAGCCAGAAATTGCAAAAATTGACGGGGAACAAATCGGGAAAAAGATTCATTAAGTTGGAACAATTCTTGGGTAAACTGTTCTCGTTCAGCTTCAGCTTGTTTGCGCTCGGTGATATCATGAAAAGCCGCGATCGCCTGAGAAATTTTGCTTTTTTTATCCCGAATGGGTGTAGCCGAGACTTCTAAAGGAACGATCCGATCGGGGTAACGAATTTCGATATCCTCAGCACGAACTGTTTCCCCGGCTAAAGCGCGCACGATCGGCGATTTCTGTGCGGGATATAATTCCTCAGTTCCCCCCTGATAAATTTTGAAATCCGTTGAACCTTGCTCGATTTTGGTTTCAGGTAAAATGTCTAGCTGGAGTAATTCCTTGGCTTTCTGATTGGCATAAGTTATTTTTCCCGCATTATCGTGAACTGTAACACCAATGGGCATTGCTTCTAAAATCTGAGTCAGCCGACGTTCATTTTCCCGCAGTTGAGCATTCTGTTCTTCGAGTTTTTTGCTTCGCCAATACTTGCTGAGAGCTTCTTTAACCGTCAGATGGAGATCCGTAGCATCCCAGGGTTTGGCAATATAACGGTAGAGATTAGCTGAATTCACAGCATTGCCCACTGCATCTGCTGCGGCTTGACCTGTGAGCATAATCTTCAATACATTGGGATATTGGGCATGAATCTGACAGAGGAGTTCGTCGCCTTTCATTCCCGGCATCAGATAGTCAGAAACAACCGCAGCAGTTTCGATACCTTCTGCTTGCAGTTCTTCGAGAAGTTCGAGGGCTTCTTCACCGCTTTGGGCCGCTTCAATCTGGTAATCTTGACCGAAGTTTCTTTGTAATTCCTCAGCAAGACCTTCCAACAGCATCGGTTCGTCATCTACCACAAGAATTGCTAGTTCGTTCATCCTAATTTCAGGGCTGTTGTGATGGTTTCGAGCAACTCTTCTTGCCGCCACGGTTTATGAATGCAGCAGTACAGATTAGCTTCCCGCTTGGCTCGTTCAATAGCTTCCCCATCGGCTTGTCCGGTTAACAGAATCTTTGTAATATCGCCGAATTGCTGGTGGACTTGAACTAAAAACTCGTCTCCCCGCATTCCGGGCATCAACCAATCAGAGACAATTACAACAATCTTGACTCCCCCGTCAGTTAGCTCTTCAATAATTTCTAGAGCTTCCTCACCACTTTCGGCAGCTTCATACAAAAATTGCTCGCCAAAGTGACGGCTAATTTGCTCTTGAAGAACTTCTAGGATAACTATTTCATCATCAACACAGAGAATTGCTACTTCAGTCATATTTTTAGGGTTA
Source organism: Microcoleus sp. C2D2 (assembly GCF_036702495.1). NCBI lineage: Bacteria > Bacillati > Cyanobacteriota > Cyanophyceae > Oscillatoriales > Microcoleaceae > Microcoleus > Microcoleus sp. C2D2. Next base: position 109,604 of record NZ_JAUBTO010000005.1, read on the forward strand.
TCGAATTGAGATTATGTCCGGTCATCTAAGCATTATATGTTTGTACTATGGACTTCAGTTCTTTGTTACGGATTTGAGCAAAATGCGGACGCGCATTCCTCACTACAAACCTCTTTTGTTACGGTCACTCGACCGGATAAGCTGTTGTGCATTTAAATTGTATGTTGAGGGCGGGCTCTCCTGCCCACCCCACAAGAGGAAAAATTTATTTTACCATGCGATTTAAATGCGGATTAGCTTATGATATGAAATGGCAGTCAAAGACGAGCTTAAAAAAATCATTGATTTTGTCATCTATATTACCCCATAGGCAGTGTCACCGTGAAGGTAGTTTTGCCACACACAGAGGCAAAAGTAATTGTTCCCTGATGTTTTTCCACGATCTTTCTGACAATATCCAGCCCTAAACCGCTCCCTTCTCCTGCTGGTTTGGTAGTGAAGAAAGGTTGAAAAATTCGCTCTTGAATATCTGGAGAAATCCCACAACCCGAGTCTGTGAGTTCTACTACAATATTTCGCTCTTTCTGATGCACGCCGATTTCCAGCGTCCCTTTGCCATCCATAGCTTGAACTGAATTGTGAATTAAGTTTGTCCACACTTGCACGAGTTCGTCGGGATAGCAAGGAATCTCTGGAACGGGTTGATAGTGACGAGTGACCTCGACACCTTTCTTGAGATAATTGTGATACAATTCGAGCACGGTTTCAATGTTGTCAGTAATCTGAACCGATCGTTTTTCCCCAGTGTGGTCGTAACGAGCGTAGCTCTTGAGGGCGAAGACTATTTTTGAAGCTCGTTCGACGGCGTTGTTAATGTTTTGGCTGTTGGCTTGCAGGCGGGCGATATCGTAGGCAATTTGTACGATTTGATTGGCTTGGGCCGTTTGCAGCAAAGACAGTTGAGAGTCAAAACTCTGATGTATTCCTCCTTCTGTTAGCAGGTGAGCCAGTTGTTTGGCATTGGCAATGTGATGAGATTCAAGCTGTTGAGTCAGCGTGCGTTTAATTTGGCGTTTTTCGCGGGTACTGAGGCTGGATTGACTGCTCAGAGCTTGTTTGAGGACGCTGAAAAAGTCGGCTTGCTGTTGCTCGGTGAGTTGGGGCAACAGTTGGGGCAGTTGAAACAACGAGGCTTCTAAGGCTTTATCCGTGTTGCCGATCGCGGCGCGAATTGCTCCCAAAGGCGTGTTAATTTCATGGGCTACCCCGGCCACCAGTTGTCCGAGGGCAGCCATTTTTTCCGATTGAATTAGCTCGTTTTGAGTGGCTTGGAGAGTGTCGAGGGTGTTTTTCAATTCCCGAGTCCGATCGGCAACTTGATGTTCTAAAGTTCGGTTGTAGTTTTCGAGAATTTTCTGAGCCTGTTTGCGATCGCTGATGTCGAAGAAAGCGGCGATCGCATATGCAATCTTGCCTGTATCATCAAAAATTGGCGTGGTGGAAACTTCTAAGGGAAGTATCTTATCTGGTTGGTGAAGTTCTAAATCGTCTGCTTTGGCAGCTTCACCGGCTAGGGAACGCACGATCGGCAGTTGGTCAGTGGGGTACAAATCCTGGGTGCCGGCACGATAAATTTGATATCCTTTGGCTATTTGCTCGGTTTTGGATTCTGGTGCTATGTTGAGGCCGAGTAACTGTTGTGCTGTCTGGTTGGCATAGTGGAGTTGTCCTGTTGGTGAGTGGATAGCGACACCCACAGGCATTGCTTCTAGGAATTGAGTCAACCGTCCTTCGCTTTCTTTAACTTCGGCGTAGAGTTTGGCATTGGCGATCGCGATCGCCGCTTGCCCCGATAATAGTTGGATAATTTCCAATCTGTCGGGGGTAAAGGCTTCTGTGGTGAGATTATTTTCCAGATAGACAATGCCGCCCAGTTGACCTTGATTAATCAGCGGCGCACATAAGATAGATTTGGTTTTATTCGCTTTGATGTATGGGTCAAGTGTAAATTTGCCTTGATTTGCCGCATCGTTCTTGACAACTGTTTCTCTTGTACGGGCAACATAGTTGACGATCGATGCGGGTAAGCGGTTGTCAATGGGGATTGACTGCAATACGTTGATGCGATCGGAATCCACCTCCCCAGAGGCTTCGATCGCCCATTGCCCTGCTTTGTCCAAAATCAGAAAGCCTGTTTGCGCCCCAGCATTTTCGATGAGAATCTTCATCAAGCTGGCAAGTAACTTATCGAGCACAATTTCAGCGGAAATGGCTTGAGAGGCTTTCATGACGCTGGCGAAATCTAACGCTTCACCTGACTGACTACCACTTGTGGACTTGATAGTTGTCGTCGAGGTAGAGGTAATGCTTCTAGTGGCAGATGATTTGGGAAGTAACTGCGGGTATTTTGCTTCCAAATCCTCAACCTTAGCTTTGGCTCCCCAACGTGTGTAGGCGTAGTGTGCCTCTTTCATATAAGTTTGGGCAATCTTTGTCCTGCCACGCTCTAGATAAAACTTGGCGGCTAATTCATAAGCTAATGCTTCTTCCTGGATATATTCATTTTCCTTAGCACCAGATATAGCTCGTTCATAAAATTCTTCAGCTTCAACAACTTGCCCCAAGACCCGCGCCTTCTCTGCCTCTACCAAATAAAATTTATGCAAAAAATTCATCGGGGCATGATGCGCCCATCTTTGCATCTTTTCTTGGTTAGTGTTAATCCGATTAAGCAAAGCTTCTTTTTCAGAATTTAAAGCATTAGTAAATACGCTCAAATGAGCTAGAGAATCATAGAAATGGAAAAGCGACACAGCCATCAAGGCTGTCACATTACCCAAATACTGTTCTGCCAAAACAGCATTTTGTGCAGCTTGACGATAATCACCAAATAAATAACAGAGGATAATCTTATTTAGATACAAGCAGTGCAACTCAATTCTGTCATTTATTTCAATGGCAAGGGGGAGTGCTAGCTCTTCATTGTAAGCATCACCACTTAATAAAGTAGGGTTCTCTTCCTGGCCCAGTAAGTTACGAACTGCCTGCAAAAATATTGCGATCCAATTAAAGGGTCTTTCCCGCCTTATTTGACTAATGGCTTTACTATAATTCGATATTTTTTGTTCTATCTCAGTAAGTTCGTGACCGATAAAATATGAATGATAGCCATTTAAAAATGCCGAGTAGCCAGCATATTCAAAATCTCCCATTTCCATCCCGCTTTGATAGGCATCAATCAGAGTAGGCAGTGTTTCCTTGAAATGCTCTTTCCAATGGATTACGAAGCCTCCAAACACCTGCAATGTCTTACACTTGATGTCCTTGATATCTAGCAACTCAAGTAACTTTAAACTCAATCTACCAAAACTGTAACCAGAATCAATGTCTTGAACTACCCCACACAAAATTAATCCGTAACCAACATAAACAAATGGAGACCAACGTGAATTACCATATTTGATAGATAAATTCACCTGTTCGCACATCATAAGTATAAACAGTGCTGGCGCAGATGCTAAAGCACTAGCAGCTATACTCGAAAAGATAAGTAGGGCTGCCTGCTTATCCGGTTCAATCATTAAAGGTAGGTTAATTAAATCTTCAATGTCTCGATCGCCAACGAGTGAAGCCGTTTTTTCGAGTCCTCTTTGAACATCCCACTGGCTCGGATCTTCTGGTAAGCTTATCCCTAACTGTGTCAGTGCAATAAGGCTAATTTGAATTCCTTCTTTTATTTTACTTTGTGCACCAGCCGCTTGAATTTTTACATCATAAACTTTTACTTTGTCCAGCACAGTTTTAGCACGATTTAATACTACTTCTGCCAGGTGTTCCATTTTTGGAAAGTCGCCATTGAGATATGCTGCTTCTGCGGCTTCTTCGTGTAGCGCTAAAGTTAAGCCATAGTTACTCTGCCAACTATCTACATTTAGTAGGTTTAGTCCTGTATTCAAATAGTCAACGGCTGCCACATACGCTGTTGCAGCTTTAGCTTTTTTGCCTGCCATCAAATTTAGTTGGGCAATTTTATCTCGTTCGGCTCGATCGGTCACAATTTCGACGCCTAGATTGAGGTGATCGACGATTTCAAATATCTCCTCTGATACGGCTTTCGGATCTGTATTCTGCAACAGTAGCCGACCAATTTGTAAGTGAACTGCTGTTTTTTGCGCTTCATCAATCAAGGCATACCCTGCTTGTTGAACTCGATCGTGCAGAAACTTGTAATCCTGAATTAACAGTTGAGTATCTAACTCAGAGGTGGGCAAAATCAATCCTGATTGAATTGCCGTCACCAGATCGGGGAAAACGGCCTCTTTGGATTTTTCACAAACAATAGAGATAGTGGTTAAATCAAAACAAGCCCCGACACAAGCTGCCAAGCGTAAAACTTGCTGTGTGGATTCTGGCAGTTTCTTCAAGTTGCCAATCATCAACTCCACTACATTATCAGTAATGTCCTGTGCTTCAATGTTTGAAATATCCCACACGAAGGCGTGACGCTGAAAATCAAAAGTTATTAAGTTTTCGGCGTGCAGGGTTTTCAGAAATTGATTGGCAAAGAATGGATTGCCAATTGTTTTCCGATGAACCAGTTCTGCTAAAGGTTTTACCGACTTAGTGTCGCTATGCAATGTATCAGCAATTAGCTGATTGATATGTTCTAATTCTAACGGTGCTAAGGTAATAAAGTTGATAGTTGCTCCCCGGTTACGCAGCCCATCAAGCATCATCATTAACGGATGAAGCGGGTTGACTTCGTTATCCCGATACGCCCCAATTAGGAAGAGATATTGCGTCTCATTATCCACCATCATCAGTTCGATCAACTTGAGAGTGGCAGAGTCTGCCCACTGCAAATCGTCCAGAAAAATAACCAAAGGATGCTCTTTTGTACAAAATGCTCGGATGAACTGACCAAAGACGAGATTAAAGCGATTTTGCGACTCGGTTGGACCTAACTCAGGCACGGGTGGCTGTTTGCCGACAATCAGTTCTACTTCGGGAATTACATCAATAATGACTTGTCCGTTAGCACCCAATGCTGCTAGAAGTTTTTCTCGCCATTGGGCAAGCTGTGAAGAGTTTTCGGATAAAAGTTGTCGCACTAATCCCTTAAAGGCGCTGACAATAGCTGAGTAGGGAATATTCCGCTGAAATTGGTCAAATTTCCCTTCTGTGAAATAGCCGCGCAGTCGAGTATTTGGTTTATGAATTTCGGCAACTAGGGATGATTTTCCGATACCGGAATAACCCGCTACCAACATCATTTCGATCGCCCTCTCGTACCCCGAGGATGCTGCGGTATTCTCTTCTCCGGGCAAATTTTCCCAAGTCTCCCGAAGAACGGGGGGTTGGGGGGAGCGTCCGCCCCCTGCTGCTACTCGCTCAAAAGCTGTTAGTAAAGTTTCAATTTCTGCCTCGCGTCCGTAAAGTTTTTGGGGAATTTGAAACTTATCAGAAATATCCTTGGATGCGAGCCAGAAGCAAGATATATTTCCTGTTTTCTGTAACTGAGATAGACAATTCTCCAAATCTGTTTTGAGTCCCCAAGCACTTTGATACCGTTCCTCTGCCGTTTTTGCCATCAGTTTCATCACAATATCTGAAACCGCTTTGGGAATTTCTGAATTAATCTCACAAGGCGATACCGGCACTTTAGCAAGATGACAATGCACCAATGAGAGCGCATCAGCAGACTCAAATGGTAGCTTGCCGGTAAGTAGTTCGTAGAAGGTGACGCCGAGGGAGTAAAAATCCGTGCGGTAATCTAGGGAACGGTTCATCCGTCCCGTTTGCTCCGGCGACATATAGGCTAAAGTCCCTTCTAAAACATTGGGATTTTTTAGGGTAGGATTTTCGCGGCTTAACTGAGTGGAAATGCCAAAGTCGATGATTTTGAGAATTCCCGTTTCTGGATTGAAGACGATATTGGAGGGGTTGATATCTTTGTGGATAATGTTGCTGCTGTGAATTTGACCTAAAATTTCAGTGATTTTGATGGCTATTTTGAGAAATTCAGGGAGAGAAAAGTTAGAATTTGACTCAATATGACTGTCGAGCAGTTGTCTGAATGAGAATGCACCAAAATCCTCAAGGATGATGACTAATGTTCTTTGATATGGTTCTAATCCATAAGTCTTAACTATCCCCTCTCGATCTAAGCTGCAAGTGATTTCATATTCCTGTTTGTATCGAGTGAGTTCCGCAGGTGTAGGATAGTCTTCTTTGAGTACCTTGAGGATAACTGCTCGATCGTCCTGTTCTCGGCTAGCTCGATAGACTGCGGAATTAGCACTTTCGTAGATTTGTGCCAGAATTTGGTATCCAGGAAATTTCATCATAAGTCGCCGTCAAAAATTGTGTGGTAATTGATTGTAAACCTCGCCCGGAGAGAGTTTTCCGACATCTGCGTGAGGTTTTTTCGATCGCTTGCACCCAATAATCCGGCTGGATAATGTTTAAACTCCCGATGTCAGGGTTTTATAGTTTAAGAGGCAGTCAAATTGACCACCATCTGTCAAAATAAGAATGTATGGCTGACGGTGTTTTTTCCGTCGGAAACCTCTAACCTAAAATTAGTAAGGTCTTTACCTTATAACAAAATATTTTCTTTATGTCAATAAATTTATCAATAAAGAAAATATTTTAGCCGAGTTATACCAGTTTCTCAAAAGTATGCTACAAGAGCCTGAGTGTTTAAAGATGATTTTATGAAAGTAAACTACCAAGAAAGAATTGAGGCAACTGTAACTGAGTTAAAAATAATTCTACAGCGACAGCGAACGATAACTCGCCCGACAAAAAGTTCAGGCACTTTATTGGTTAAAATCTGGGTCACGCCGCACGCCGCGAGCCGGAGAGCGAGGTAGCTGAACTTTGGCTCCTTGCATAGAATTACTGTTTAAAGATGGTTAAAGCAATATAGTAATGGCGGTTTATTATAATTATTAAAGCTGCGCCGCTCGACTGGGAGACGAGCGAGTAAGTTCCCAAGAAGTAATGTCCGGAATATCAACAAAATAGTAACAATCTCAAAATTTCCGACAACGTTTTACTAATTTTTCTACCACTATACAGTTCTGAATTGAATTCTATCGAGAGAGTATGGCAACATATAAAACGAGAATTGAGCTGGGAGATTTATGAAAATTTAGATTAAATTAAAGAAAAAGTCCGCGCTTTTATTGAAATTTTATCAAGGGAGACAATCGCATCGATAACCGGATGGGATTACATTCTATCGGCACTAAATACGCTCGGCAGGATTTTAAAGAAATGGTATTAGATAGTGTCCGATCGATTAACCATAATATCCCGGTCGGGGCGGGTTTTTGAGATGGGAGATTGTGGGCAGGTATTGTTGGTGAACCCGCCCCTACAAAGCGGTCGCTCGACCGGACATGATATTAGATAGTGTCCGGTCAATTCCCTCAGCAACGCGCTTCGCTTCGCCCGCACTTAAAACAGTTTGTAGTGAGGACTTTAGTCCTCACTACAAACCTTACATGGACCGGAGGCGATATTAGCTCCGGATTCTAGATATTTACACGCTGACGGGCGACTGTTTGCGGCTGAATGTTGCCAAAATGCGATCGCACATTTGCGACGGAGTTAAACCCAATGTTGCAAAGGATTGTTCGGGGCTTGCATGGTCTACCAATTTATCTGGTACGCCCAGCCTCATTACGGGAACAACTACATTGTTGTCGAGCAAAGCTTCGGCTACTGCTGAACCGAATCCGCCCATCAAACAGCCTTCTTCTAAAGTGACAACTTTGCCGATCCGCTGTGCTAAAGGCAGGATTAATTCGGTGTCCAAAGGCTTGACAAAACGCGCATTGATGACTGTTGCTTCAATGCCGTGCTCGCTCAGAATCTCGGCGGTTTGCATCGCCGGATAAACCATTGAACCGTAACCCAATATCAGCAAATCGTCGCCGTTGCGGAGAATTTCGGCTTTGCCGATCGGCAACTCTTCCCAACCTTCTTCCATCAGAGGCACGCCGTAACCGTTGCCCCGCGGGTAACGCATGGTAATCGGGCCGCTGGTGTGGTTGATTCCTGTGACTACCATCCGCTGCAATTCTGCCTCATCTTTTGGCGCCATAATTGTCATATTTGGCAGGCACCGCAAGAAGGCAATGTCGTACATTCCTTGGTGAGTTGGGCCGTCAGCACCGACAATTCCGGCTCGATCCAAACAGAAGAAAACTGGCAAGTTTTGGATGCAAACATCGTGAATTATTTGGTCGTATCCCCGCTGCACAAATGTCGAGTAAATTGCCACAACCGGGCGCATTCCTTCGCAGGCTAAACCAGCGGATAAAGTCACGGCGTGCTGTTCGGCAATTCCTACATCAATGTACTGTTTCGGCAGTTTTTCCTGAAGTTTATCCAAACCTGTTCCGGTTGCCATAGCAGCGGTAATGCCGACCACTTTCGGATTATTTTCTGCTAGCTTTACCAGGGCGTGGGCAAAGACTTTCGAGTAAGCGGGAGGCTTGGGTTTGGTGGAGGGAATGCCTTTGCCGGTGGCTAAGTTAAAGGGATTTTGGGCGTGATATCCTACTTGGTCTTTTTCGGCGATCGCATATCCTTTGCCCTTCACCGTCACCACGTGAACCAACACCGGTCCTTGAATGGTATGAGCTTGTTTGAAAGTGGTAATTAATTCTTCCAAATTGTGTCCGTCTACCGGGCCCATGTAAGTAAAGCCCAATTCTTCAATTACGGCTCCAACTTTCGGCACGGCCAAGCGTTTCATGCCTTCTTTGAGGCGTTCCATTTCTGGGGTAAAAGTTTCGCCGACAAAGGGAATGTGCTTGAATTGTTCCTCTAAGTTATCTTTGAGAAACTGCACCGGCGGCGAGAGTCGCATTTTGTTCAAATAGCGGGTAATGGCGCCGACGTTGGGCGAGATTGACATCTCGTTGTCGTTGAGTACAACTAATACATTAGTTTTCGGCATATGGCCCGCGTGGTTGATCGCTTCGAGTGCCATGCCACCAGTCAATGCGCCGTCGCCAATGATCGCCGCCACTTTGAAATTTTCGCCTTTGAGGTCGCGCGCCATCGCCATCCCTAAAGCTGCTGAGATGCTCGTGGAAGCGTGACCGGCGCCAAAATGGTCAAATTTGCTCTCGCAGCGCTTGAGATAGCCTGCAACGCCGTCTTTTTGGCGCAGGGTGTGGAATTGGTTGTAGCGGCCGGTTATCAATTTGTGAGGATAAGCTTGGTGGCCGACATCCCAGGTAACTTTGTCGCGATCGAGGTCGAGTGTTTGGTAGAGTGCTAAGGTCAGTTCGACTACACCCAATCCGGGGCCGAGGTGACCGCCGCTAGCGGCTACAGTTTCTAAATGCTTTTCTCGAATTTGTCGGGCAATTTGTTCGAGTTGATGAATCGAGAGGCCGTGTAATTGGTTTGGGTGAGTCAGTTCGCTGAGATGCATATTTTAAAATCTTGCTCCTGTGAATCAGGACGAATCCTTAACAGATATAGGTTGTGTCTGCCACGTTGGGTACGCGCCAACGTTAGAATAGTTTAACGGTTATTTGAGAAAAACTGTTAGCCGTAAGATTTTTGTTATTTTTGGCCTTGTAATTATAGTTAATAAATTGTGCGCCGTCAATATAAAAAAAGCTTATGTTGTTAGTTGCTAAGGGCTAGTTGTTAGCTGCATGGAGATTCTTAAGCATTTAAAGCTAATTAAGCCCACCTAAAAAAATAGAATACTCAGATACCCGACTTCTTTAAGAAGTGGGGTATCTAACAGAAGAACGTTTGACGTTTAATTAGAGCGACCTACTTACTTTTTGTCAGGAAGGGACGAGCTCCCTTTTCTATTAATCGGTTTTCCAGTTAAAAGAAAAAAGGATCTCGCTCCCATCAATTACAACACTTGCTCTCATTGAGCCGATCGAACTTCTGGCAATTTCTCGGCCCCAGTCGTATCGAAAACGATCGCGTGTTTGGCCGCCGGCAACAACCGCCGTAAAATCTGCATATATCCCTCAGCATCGCCCCGGCGGTGGAACCGAGCAACTACCAATCGCTGCATATTCGGCAATTGCCGCACGATACACCAGGGATGAGGGTTTAATTTGGGCTTTGATGTTGGTATCATAGGAAAATAGTTCCCCGCGTTTGCGGGGTTCGGTAAAAAAGCGATCGCCCTTAAGTTTTCGACGCTAAGAGGGCGATCGTTTTAAGTTATTCTTATATATAAGGTTGATACCAACCTGTTGTCAAGGGCAAAATGGGGCGAGTTAGACTAAAGATTCGAGAGTTGGCAGAAGAAAAGGGCTGGACGCTGCAAGATGTGGCAGATCGCTCTGGGGTTAATTACAACACGGTTAAGGGCTATGCTAGACGGGATGACGGTTTGAGTACGGTTGACCTTAGCGCCGTTCAGAAGATCGCCCTTGCTTTTGACGTAATGATTGAAGATTTGGTCGAGTTTTTGGAATAGTAGGGGCGATCGCACTAATGGGCTACGTTAGACTGCGGATTCGAGAACTAGCTGAGCAAAAGGGTTGGACTCTAAAGCAAGTTGCCGATCGATCGGGAGTGAATTACAACACTGTTAGAAGCTACGTTCAGCGCGATGCTTTGAACACGGCCGATATTTCTGCTGTCTACAAAATAGCCCGCGCCTTCGACGTGACAATGGAAGATTTGGTCGAGATTTTGGAAGATGGAGTGGCGGACTGAAGATGCGAACCCTTCCCAGTAGAAGATAATCTACTTCTTCCTTCTGCTTCCTCCTTCTTCCTTCGCGTCCTTCGCGTCTTCGCGGTTCAATAATATAGACAGTATTAGTGCTAAACCCGCGTTTGACTTTGCACAATTTCTGCCAATAACCGCTCTTGACTTTTCGCCGGTTCTTTGCAAGTCAAACACTCGCAAACTAACCCGATAACCCCCTCAGGCAAATCAGCCTCAATCTGAAAAACAGCAGTCGGATAATACTGCGAAATCAACCGCGAAATTTGGTCGGGTGACGTGCGAATCAGCGTAGAATGCTGATACCAATCCAGAGCACCAAGTAGACTCGGACAAGCTTGCGGAGAATCTTGTACAATACTGCTGAAAGCTTGCAAACCTTCTTGGGCGCGATCGAGATATTCTAGATGCGGGCCCAGCAGTGCGAGGCGAACCAAAGAGGCGATCGCAATTCCATTAGCCGCCGGAGTTGCATTATCTATATAGCTGCGTTCCCGCACCAACAAATCTCCGCTAGCATCCTTAGCAGTATTGTAATATCCTCCCAATTCTACGCTCCACAAAAACTCATCAAACTCTTCTTGCACCTGCACAGCTTTCTCCAACCAAAACTGAGAATTCGGCAACTGTTTTGCCTCTTCCCCCTTTCCTAAAGTCAAACTCGCTTGATGCAAATCCAACAAAGCTTTCACAAACAAAGCATAATCTTCCGACTGCGCAGTCACAGCAGATTGTCCGTCATAATTCAACCGTTGAAACCGCCCATCCGTCCACTGATTGTCTAAAATAAAATTAGCAGCTTTCACCGCTAATTCCAGATATTCCCAATTCCCAAAAACAGCCGCAGCGCGGGCTAAACCCGAAATCATTAAGCTATTCCAAGCAGCAATCATTTTCGTGTCAGTAACTGCCGGAATTCTACCCGGCCAACTGCCGTTTTTAGCTTCTTGATTGTTGCGGGCTGGCGGAAAGGTTTTTACAGTATCGGGATTGCCACCGTAGCGAACTTGAAAGAGTTTAGCCAAAGCCCTTTCTACCGTGTCGCTCAGTTTTCCCGGATGGCGGCGCTGCAATACATTCTTGCCTTCAAAATTCCCGCTACGGCTAACAGTAAACTGTACTTTTATTTCCGCCAATTCCTCAGCAGTTAATAGTGGTTCCAGTTCGGCGTAAGTCCAGACATAAAATGCTCCCTCTTCCGGTTCTGACCACCCCGTTGCCCCCCCTTCGGAAGCGGGGGTTGAATTTTCTGCCCCCCCTTGGTAAGAGGGGGTTGAATTTTCTGCCCCCCCTTGGTAAGGGGGGGTTGGGGGGGTAAAGCTGTCAGCATCTTGTGCAGCATAAAAATAGCCTGTGGGCGCGGTCATTTCTCGCTTCAACCATTCTACTGTCCCCGCAATCGCAGTTTCAAAAGCCGGTTCTTGTATTCCCGCGCTCCACAAATTTGCTAAATACTCAACAATTTGACCGTTGTCGTAGAGCATTTTTTCAAAGTGCGGCACAGTCCAAGTCGCATCAACCGTGTAGCGGTGAAATCCGCCTGCTACGCGATCGTAAATGCCGCCCAATGCTAAGTCTAATCCGCGCTGAGTGCAGACTTGTTTGCTGTCGTATTTTGATTCAAAATTAAATCTAGTTCCCCGCAGTGCGAGCTCAGCATAAGGTATCATCGGAAAACTGGGCCCGGGGTTTTGGCCGGCCACAATTCCGGTGTTGAGTTCTAAGCCTTTTTGAAATATTTCGCGATTTAATTCGGCGGTTGCTCCTGAGAGCGCTGCCGTCTGTTGGAGGTTGCCTAAAATCTCTGCTTTGAAGCTTTCTATTTTGCCTTTTTCTGTGTCGTAAAAGCGGCGAATTGCTTGCAAAACTTCTAAAAATCCCTGCCGTCCGTAGCGGGGTTCTACGGGGAAATAAGTGCCTCCGTAGAAGGGAACTCGCTCGTCTGGAGTGAGAAAAACGTTGAGCGGCCAACCGCCTTGACCGGTCATCATTTGCAAGGTTTGCATATAAATGCTGTCGATATCTGGGCGTTCTTCGCGATCGACTTTTACGGGTATAAAGTGCGAATTCATGTATTGGGCGATCGCGCCATCGGAAAATGCTTCTCCTTCCATCACCGTACACCAGTGGCAGCTAGAGTAGCCAATTGACAGGAAAATCGGTTTATTTTCGCTCCGGGCCGCTTCTAACGCTTCATCGCACCACGGCCACCAGTCGATCGGATTTTCGGCGTGTTTCCGCAGGTAAAGGCTTTGGGATTGAGCAAGACGGTTGACCATAATCAAATATACTTTAACTCGTGCTGGGTAAGCTTGTCAGTTATTTAGCAGTTTAGCGCGAGATGTTTTAGTTTCGCTGTTGCCTATCATCATGTTTTAATATCACTGATAATTTAGATGTCACATGAGTCGATCGTCTCGACGAAACTTCAATCAACGGCTTGGACAATTGTTGCTGAGTACGGCGGTTCCTCCTGCTGCCATCCAACAATGCCAAGCTGAATCTTGGAAGCGAGCTTTTTCCCAAAATAATATTAATTAACAAATTTGTGGCGGAAGCAGACCTGGAAATAGAATTATTAGTTCCGACATTTTTAGGTAACGATCCGCGCAGGTTTTATGGTAGAGGCGTTCCGAAAACTATGTCCCAGAAACTTGAGTCGTTCATTTAGTCAGTCAAAGTTCAGGCTGGAGTTTAGACGGATCACAACTTGACTCAGCTAACGCGCTCGTGGAAAGAATGGTTGATCAGCGAGAGAACTAGAGAGGTTAACTGATGAATTTTGGCAATTTTTTAAACTGACTTTTACCCTTTTTAACCACAGGATAGCGACATCTTTGAGTGCGAGGTTTTCCTGTTTGCCATCCGGCTGAATTTCCTTTCTAGTTTGGGAGCAACCGCCGGACTCCCAATCTTAATTAAAATTGGCAGCATTGACTGTGCAACCCTGATAGGAGTCAATTCAGGGAGGGGCTAATGCCTGGGTAGACGAATTTCCCTCACTAAATCTTTAGCTAACCATAATTGCCAGGTCAGCAATGGCCTCAAATCACTCCATCCTTGACACTGTTGGCTGAGCGCTCAGCTTGGGAATTGTCCAATGCCAGGTTTGTTTCGCACTCGCGGTACCAATCCTCTCTAGCCAAACGACGTAGATCTAGTTGCCAAATTTCATGGAGAGGTGACATTTGGATACCAACCCAAACTAATCACACCTGACTTTTATCAGCTTCAATAGCTTTGGAGAGCTTCTACCAGAGTGGCACACCCATACTAACTATCAAATAAGGCCCTCTTGTCGATGCTGGAGATACTGACACACTCCCTGCTCATTGTTGAGCGCCTAGACGGATCGGGTTTTCCCAACTCGTAAGACGTTCGTGTGTTAACGGAAGTGCACAACGGACGATCGCCCGCGCGGTATCGGTGCGATCGTACTATATCCTTGAGCGATACCTACAGGTATGCCGTGAGGCGAGGCGGTAGGTTGATGTTCATAGGTACGCTCTTTGAGGGTAGGTGCACGAGGCCTCAACCGCGCTGTATCGTAAGAAAGCCAATACTGGGCGTTCCACTTGTGACATCTGTTGGATGTATAGTTGCATCAATTTTTCCAGCGTCTGGTCTACAATCTTGCAGCGCCTCATAGACCCTTGACCACTCACCCCGAAATAAGGGATCGGCGGGCCTCATCTGGTAAACATGAGACGTGGCGGATCCTCATCAGGGCCGAAGCCCGTTCTTTGGTAGCAGATGCGGCTTGACCCAGGCATCAATAAGCTTGTTGACTCCATTTCTGTCATTGTTCAAACTTCATAGCAGGCAGATTTGAGACTTTTTGGTGAATTCTCAATTTTCTGCCCTGATGCTGTGTCCCCTTAACGATCGCAGGCAGTTTTTTTTGAGCTATTATCCCGCTATGTCAAGGGTAAACACCGACATCCAGGAATTGGCACTCAACGTAGCCCTCTTACCTGCTTTTGGCTATCGCCAAGCCCAGCCGTGCGATCGCACCGTGAACCTCTAAACTCCAATTCCGGCGTAACAGATCGTAAAGGCCACCGAAACCTATCCCTACCTCTTGGTTTGACTTTCGTCGTCGTTTTTTCCTCAAACATTACGGTTTGGCGTACACCGCTACAACTGATTTGGTATGGATGGCTAGTTTTAAGCTGTGTTGCATCTAGATTGCCTATGGTATTAGAGAGGGAGAGGGGGTGAAGGGGAGAGGGGGAGAGGATTTGACGATTTTTGATCGGGACTCGAAATATACAATTTAAATGCACAACAGCTTAGTCTCTCTAAATAGCGCTTTTTCCTGAATTGGAAACCGAGAATCGACGCACCGCATACGATCCAAGATTTTGTCCAGAGTTATAGCCCACATTCGGCACCCTCAACTGTCACCCTCGGTTTTTACTTATTTTTATCAAGCAATAAAGCTCTAAATGAGACTTTTCTACCGTAAATTAACGGATAAAAAACCTTTCACAGGCAGAATTTATAACTTAAAAAATAGAGTTTTATAAGTAATTATGCAGTGTGAAGCCTTACGGACTAAGGGTTAGAAGTTTTTATTTGAAAAAAGCATAATTTAGGACTGAGACCCGGGTGACAGCAGCCCTATTTTTCTATATACGCCCGAGAAAATACTTAATTAGAAACCATCAATCAGGCATTTTGGCTAAGTCGCATGAGCGTCTTTCCCATCTTCATCAAATCTTCATCAAACCTACTTGCTTTAACTTGTGTTTCGGTTTATCTTGAAGATGTGAAGGAAAAAAACCCGATTCCACTCAACCTAAAAATCAAGGCGCTTACAATGAAATCCCCATTAAATTTAGTCAAATCGCTTTTAGCTGTTGCCGGTGTCGCTGCTCTTAGTGCAGTATCCGCAGCACCGGCCTCCGCCTTCAACTTTAGTAATATCACTGGTGGGGATACGGTTGGAGATGCCTATGCAAGTAACTATAACTTAGAGCTAGTTGACCAGGGTGGCAGAGTTTTGTTTAACTTCTATCACTTGATAAATCCCGCCACTACTAGTAGTTTTATACGTCAAGTTTATTTTGATGATAAGAATAACAATCTGTCTGATCCCTGGCCTAACATTGGTAACTTTGGTACGGTAGCCTTTAGTGGTGGTGCTAGTAACGCTCAGCTCCCTCAAGGTGGTAATAACTTCACCACAGACTATTACTTCTCACGTGATGTTCCTGGTAATGGAAATGCTATCCAGCCTGGCGAAAAATTCGGAGTGAGCTTTGCGGGTGATTATGCTACCCTAGTTAACGCTGTGAATAGCGGTGCCTTAAACATAGGTATACACGTTCAAGGCTTACCAGGTGGTGCAAGCGATTCTTACGTCACCAGCAACACTGAAGAAACTCCTGAACCTTTAACAATGCTTGCTGCGGGAGCTGCTGTTGGGTTTGGTACTATGTTCAAAAAGCAACGCGATCAGGCTCAAAAAGCTGAATAGGCTATCATTTGAACGGGTTTTCGCTCCCGGCTTGATGCCCTACTGATTATTTTATGAGAAGTCTAAAAACCTGGTTTCAGCCTGAAACCAGGTTTTTTATTCTGTTATTTAAAGCAGTAGAAGAGGGCAGTATCTTCATCAAATCTTCATCAAACCTAATTGCGTTAACTTTTATTTCGGTTGATCTTGAAAATGTGAAGGAAAAGAACCCGATTCCACCCTACCTAAAAATCAAAGTGCCTAGGATGAAATCCCCATTAACTTTAGTCGAATCGCTCTTAGCTGTTGTCGGTGTCGCTGCTGTTAGTGCAGTATCGGCCGCACCTGCCTGGGCCTTCAGCTTTAGTAATATCGCTGGTGGCGATACGGTTGGAGATGCCTATGTAAATAGCTTTACATTTGACGTACTTAACGGGGGTTCATCAGTTTTTTTTCACATCTTCAACTTGGGAAATGCCGCAGCACCTAGTATGTTTATCAGTAAAGTTTTTTTTGATGATGATTTTGGCTATCTGTCTGAGCCCTCGCTTTACGGTACTAACGGTAGTCAGGTAAGCTTTAGTGGTGGTGCTAGTAACGATCGACTGCCTCAAGGTGGTAATGGCTTCACCACAGACTATGCCTTCTCACCTCAGACTGGTGCTGACAATGTATTTGGTATCCAAGCTGGCGAAATTTTGGGGGGGATTGAGGTTTACTGGTAATTATAATAACGTAATTTCCGCTTAGAATAGCGGTGCCTTAAGAGTAGGTTTGCACGTTCAAGCCTTACCAAATGGTCAAAGCGATTCTTACATCAGCAGCAGTGGCAACACTCAAGAAACTCCTGAACCTTTAACAATGCTTGCTGCGGGAGCTGCTTTTGGGTTTGGTACTATGTTCAAAAAGCAACCCGAGAGGGCTCAAAAAGCTCCATACGCTATCATTTGAACTGGTTTTCGCTCCCGGCCCTACTGCCCTACTGATTATTTTATGAGAGGTCTAACAACCTGGTTTCAGCCTGAAACCAGGTTTTTTATTCTGTTATTTAAAGCAGTAGAAGAGGGCAGTATCTTCATCAAATCTTCATGAAACATCATTGCGTTAACTTTTGTTTCGGTTTATCTTAGAGATGTGAAGGGAAAAAACCAGATTCCACTCTACTTAAAAATCAAGGTGCCTACGATGAAATCCCAATTAACTTTAGTCAAATCGCTCTTAACTGCTGCCGGTGTCGCTGCTCTTAGTGCAGTATCCGCAGCACCTGCCTCCGCCTTCTACTTTGCTAATATCGCTGGTGGCGATACGCATGGAGATTCCTATGAAAATAGCTTTACATTGGACGTAGTTAACCAGGCTTCATCAGTTTTTTTTAACGCCTCCAACTCGGGAGATGCCGCAGATCCTAGTATGTTTATACGTGAACTTTTTTTTGATAATAAAGGCTATCTGTCTGCTCCCTTGGTTAATATTGGTAACGTCGGTCAGGTAGCCTTTAGTGTTGGTGCTAGTAACGATCGGCTCCCTCAAGATGATAATGGCTCCACCACAAACCTTGACTTCTGACGTAACACTGGTGGTGGTAATGTATTGGGTATCCAAGGTGGCGAAATTTTGGGATTGAGGTTTACTGGTGATTGTAAACTCGTAATTTCCGCTTTGAAGGACCGTACCTTAAAATTAGGTTTGCACGTTCAAGCCTTACCAAATGGTCAAAGCGATTCTTACATCAGCAGCAGCAGTGGCAACACTCAAGATATTCCTGAACCTTTAACAATGCTTGCTGCGGGAGCTGCTGTTGGGTTTGGTACTGTGTTCCAAAAGCAACGCGCTCAGGCTCAAAAAGCTCCAGCAGCAAGCATTTGAACTGGTTTTCTCTCCCCGCTGGATGCCCTAATGATTATTTTATGAGAGATATAAAAACCTGGTTTCAGCGTGAAACCAGGTTTTTTATTCTGTTATTTAAAGCAGCAGTAGAAGAGGACAGTATCTTCATCAAATCTTTATCAAACCTCATTGCGTTAAGTTTTGTTTCGGTTTATCTTGAAGATGTGAAAGAAAAGAACCAGATTCCACTCAACCTAAAAATCAAAGTGTCTAGGATGAAATCCCCATTAACTTTAGTCAAATCGCTCTTAGCTGTTGCCGGTGTCGCTGCTGTTAGTGCAGTATCTGCAGCACCCGCGTCCGCCTTCAGCTTTGGTAATATCGCTGGTGGGGATACGCCGGGAGATGCCTATGTAAATAGCTTTACATATACCGTAACTAAGCAGGGCTCAGCAGTTCGTTTTGACATCTTCAACTCTGGAAATGCCGCAGCTCCTAATATGTTTATCAGTAAAGTTTTTTTTGATGATAATGGCTATCTGTCTGCTCCCTCGCTTTACGGTACTAACGTTGGTGAGGTAAGCTTTAGTGGTGGTGCTAGTAACGATCGGCTGCCTCAAGGTGGTAATGACTTCACCACAGACTATGCCTTCTCACGTAACCCTGGTGGTGGTAATCTAGGGGGTATCCAAGGTGCCGAAAGTTTTCCAGTGAGCTTTCGCGGTGATGATATTAACATAATTGCCGCTTTGACTACCGGTGCCTTAAGAATAGGTTTGCACGTTCAAGGCTTACCAAATGGTCAAAGCGATTCTTACATCAGCAGCAACACTCAAGATACTCCTGAACCTTTAACAATGCTTGCTGCTGGAGCTGCTGTTGGGTTTGGTACTGTGTTCAAAAAGCAACGCCAGAGGGATCAAAAAGCTCCATAGGCTATCATTTGAACTGGTTTTGGCTCCCGGCTTGATGCCCTAATGATTATTTTATGAGAAATATAAAGACCTGGTTTCAGCGTGAAACCAGGTTTTTTATTCTTTATTTAAAGCAGTAGAAGAGGGCAGTATCTTCATCAAATCTTCATCAAACCTCATTGCGTTAACCAGTGTTTCGGTTTATATTGAAGATGTGAAGGAAAAAAACCAGATTCCACTCTACCTAAAAATCAAGGTCCCTAGGATGAAATCCCCATTAACTTTAGTCAAATCCCTCTTAGCTCTTGCCGGTGTCGCTGCTGTTAGTGCAGTATCGGCAGCACCTGCCTCCGCCTTCGGCTTTGGTAATATCGTTGGTGGGGATCCGCCGGGAGATGCCTATAAAAATAGCTTTACATTTGACGTAATCAACCAGGGTTCATCAGTTATTTTTAAAATCAAAAACTCTGGAAATCCCGCCGCTCTTAGTATGTTTATCAGCAAAGTTTTTTTTGATGATAATGGCTATCTGTCTGCTCCCGTGGCTAACATTGGTAACGTTGGTACGGTAGAATTTAGTGGTGGTACTGGTAACGATCAGCTCCCTCAAGGTGGTAATAGCTTCACCACAAACTATGCCTTCTCACGTAACCCTGGTAATGGTAATGCAAAGGGTATCCAGGCTGGCGAAACTTTGGGATTGAAATTTACTGGTAATTATAATAACGTAATTTACGCTTTGAATAGCGGTACCTTAAGATTAGGTTTGCACGTTCAAGCCTTACCAGGTGGTGCAAGCGATTCTTACATCAGCACCAACACTCAAGATACTCCTGAACCTTTAACAATGCTTGCTGCGGGAGCTGCTGTTGGCTTTGGTACTATGTTTAAAAAGCAACGCGATCGAGCTCAAAAAGCTCGATAGGCTATGATTTGAACTGGTTTTGGCTCCCGGCCCTACTGCCCTACTGATTATTTTAGGAGAGATATAAAAACCTGGTTTCAGCGTGAAACCAGGTTTTTTATTCTGTTATTTAAAGCAGTAGAAGAGGGCAGTATCTTCATCAAATCTTCATCAAACCTGATTGCGTTAAGTTTTGTTTCGGTTTATCTTGAACAGGTGAAGGAAAAGAACCCAATTCCACTCAACCTAAAAATCAAGGTGCCTAGGATGAAATCCCCATTAACTTTAGTCAAATCGCTCTTAGCTCTTGCAGGTGTCGCTGCTGTTAGTGCAGTATCGGCAGCACCTGCCTGGGCCTTCAGCTTTGGTAATATCGCTGGTGGGGATACGCCGGGAGATTCCTATGTAAATAGCTTTACATTTGACGTAGTTGACCAGGGTCAATCGGTTCTTTTTAACATCAAAAACTCTGGAGATGCCGCCGCTCCTAGTATGTTTATCAGTAAAGTTTTTTTTGATGATAAGAACTCTTTTTTTGATGATGATACCTATCTGTCTTCTCCCTTGGTTAACATTGGTAACGTTGGTCTGGTAGAGTTTATTGGTGGTGCTAGTAACGATCAGCTCCCTCAAGGTGGTAATAGCTTCACCACAAACTATGCCTTCTCACGTAAAACTGGTGATGGTAATGCCTTTGGTATCCAAGGTGGCGAAAGTTTGGGATTGAAGTTTACTGGTGATTACGATCTAGTAATGTCCGCTTTGAATAGCGGTGCCTTAAAATTAGGTTTGCACGTTCAAGCCTTACCAAATGGTCAAAGCGATTCTTACATCAGCAGCAACACTCAAGATACTCCTGAACCTTTAACAATGCTTGCTGCTGGAGCTGCTGTTGGGTTTGGTACTATGTTCAAAAAGCAACGCCAGAGGGATCAAAAAGCTCCATAGGCTATCATTTGAAATGGTTTTGGCTCCCGGCCCTACTGCCCTACTGATTATTTTATGAGAGGTCTAAAAACCAGGTTTCAGCCTGAAACCTGGTTTCTTATTCTCTTATTTAAAGCTGTAGAAGAGGGCAGTTAGGACTCTCAGATTGCTAAAACCTTTAATCTACAACGCTCGTAATCCTGACTCCTGTTTTCCCCCGTGCACGGGGGGTAGTCAGTAGGGTGCGTCGTCCCGTCAGGGTGACGCACAATTTTTGGCGGGAACTTACCTCACTCATCATGCGGAGTGTCCCAATTAACGGGGTAAGAGGCGGACTCGCCAAGTAATGAGGCTCCGCACCCTAGAAATTTATTTGCTGGTTCGATTGAAAAACCAGGTTTCCTATGGTTAGGACTAAGGCAAAAAAAACCCGGTTTATCCGAAAAATCGTGGATGCTCCCTTGAGATATTGACGCAGAAACCTGGGTGAAGGCGCCGCGTGCGTCCAGGACTGATGGCTTTATTTCAAGGACTTGACACTCTCAGGTCTAAAGACACGCTCGATTCTTTAAAAGGAGATAATCACCGTCGATTGTTGCTCGAACTGTAACTCGAGCGGCCGTATTTACTCGAATCTCAGTGTCACAGGATGCGCGGTGCCAATTGCGTCTCCTCTCAAGAAATGCAAGCATGATTGAGGCTACTTGTTTTTAATTTTGTTGCTTCACTCACTTGTTAGTCTTTACTTGCAGGGGCTGAGTAAGCGGCTGCTAGGCACCAAACCAATCATTTCGAGTAGTCGTCTTTTAACTAGGTGTCCTAATGCTGAGCTATGCGTTGCATCTGAGTCTCACCCATCCATCAAGTTCCACAGTGTCTACTAACATCCGATCAAAGATTGACGGGGATTAAAATCCCCCGTGCGATGCACGCTCGCGTAGCCGAAGAGTCGTTTCCCTAGGAAGGTTTCGAGCCACTGAGTTGTCCACATCCGGTACTATTTTTATGATATCATCTAACAATAGTTCGGACTATTTTTACTTCGTAGTCTGAAACCCTGGATTTTTCGTTGGTAGCTCGATTGCCGAATTGCCCTGAAACCCTTGTTCTAGCGTTGGTAATCAAAAACGGGCCGAAGTATTGATCTCATCAATCAACTAATAACTAATATCAAAATGTTCAAAAGAAAACTTTTTGGGCTAATCATTATCGCTACAGGTTTAGTAACCCTGAATATGACACTCCTGTGGAAACTGGGGGATATTGCTCATTTTTGGATGAGTATAGTTTTTTGGCTCGCTGTGGGTTCCCTACTTTGGGAAAAGCAGGATATTCTCAAACAGAGTGAGGGAAAAAGTGACGTATTATCGACTGTCGCTGGGACAATATTAATAGCTTTTATTTTATTTAAAAGTGCTATGGTTTCCAGTAAGTTCGATCCTTTTTTAAGATTGGCACCTTTTTTGTCGGGTTTAGGTTTGAGCTTAATTGCGGTAGGTTTTCATAATTTAAAACAATATTGGCGTGAATTGGTAATACTATTTTTTCATGGCATCCCCAGTGTAATTACGTTACCTTTAGTGGGTATTGTTACTTCGATTACTGCTAGGTTTGCTTATTATTCTTTGTGGTATGTGGGTTTTAATGTAACACGTCAGGGTAATTATATTGCTTTACCGACAGGAAGGGTGTTTGTAGATGGGGGATGTTCGGGTATCGAGGCAATGAATTACTTATTAGGTTTATCTGTAGTGTGTTTGTTGATGTTTCCTACTAAACAAAATAAAGCTTTGGTAATAGGTGTAGCTATGGCTTGTGGTTTTATTATTAATGCTTTTAGAGTGGCGACAATGGCCTTGTTAGTTGCATCTAATCGCCTCGATTGGTTTAAATATTGGCATGAGGGTGAAGGTTCTTTAGTGGTGGGGATGGTGGCGGTGATTTTGTTTGGGATATTTTATCAATATATGTTGAAACGAGATAGCAAAATTAGTCAAACTTCAGGAAATTAATTAGTTTAAATTTGAGGTAATATAGCCTTTCTCAGTAACATGTTCCGACGTGCCCACGGGCATAGGCCTCCGTGGCCTCCGTGGCCTCCGTGGCCTCCGTGGCCTCCGTGGGCATACCTCACCACGCTTGAGAA
>NZ_JAUBTO010000006.1:0-25657 GCF_036702495.1 Microcoleus sp. C2D2
TAATGACTAATGACTAATGACTAATGACTAATGACTAATGACTAATGACTAATGACTAATGACTAATGACCAATGACCAATGACTAATGACTAATGACTACAAGATCTTTTCCAGCCCGTAAACGAGCGATCGCAGTTCCAGGACTTTGCGTACAGACAGCAAGACTCCGGGCATATAACAAGCTCGATCGCTCGTATCGTGCCGTAAAGTATAAACTTGACCGGCGCCGCCAAAAATTACCTCTTGGTGGGCAATTAAACCGGGTAAACGGATGCTGTGAATGCGAATCCCTTCATCGGCCGCTGAACCCCGAGCTCCGGCTAATTTTTCGGTTTCTTCAACTTCAGGCAGATTGAAAGTTTTTCCCATTTCTGCTAACATTTGGGCAGTTTGAATGGCGGTGCCGCTGGGAGCGTCGGCTTTTTGATTGTGGTGCAGCTCGATAATTTCTACGTGTTCAAAATACTGAGATGCGGTGACGGCGGCTTGTTGGAGCAACACCATGCCGATCGAGAAATTGGGTACGATCAAACAGCCAGTGCTGGCTTTATCAGCGAATTCAGCTAAGTTTTCAATTTGCTTGCTGCTCAATCCGGTAGTGCCGACTACTGGGCGAACCCCGTAAGCTATGGCCGATCGCACGTTTTCATAAACAGACGAAGGGTGCGTAAAATCTACCATCACTGCTAACTGCTTTTCCTGAGATGCTAATACCAGCATTCCTTGCAAGTCGTCAGTGATGGGAACTTCTAACGGGCCGCATCCGGCTAATTCCCCGGCATCGGCGTTGAGGCACTCGGGAGAGCGGTCTACAGCCCCAAATAAGGTCATGTCACTAGCATGGGCGATCGCCTTAATTACTTCGCGGCCCATTTTGCCTGCTGCACCGTTAACAATCACCGGAATCGGAAGTTGATTCGCCATAATCTCAAAAATATCCTGAAAGTTCGATCGACTAAATTTTAACGCTTGTGGGAATTTGGGGAAACCAGGAATGATATCAATTCCGGTTACACCGTTCGGGATGGGGAGTCGTCCGTTGGGAGTCGTCCGTAGGGGAATGTAGAATTATTGACCTTGACTTTATCATTCCCATGCAACCGGAAACGATATGAAAGACAGGATTTGTCGGCAAATCTTGAGAAACCCGGTTCCCATCCGAGAAATACTTTGCAAAATCGAGTTATTAGCTTAAAGAAACTCGGTGGCGGCACAAGTTCTGAAAAAATTATATTCAATTTCATATTAAGCCCTATTCTGTAAGAACAGACTTGTGCAAAGCTAATTTGCACCGACATATTTTTTCTGTGACTGCCAAATTCTCTCGCAATCTTCGATATGTAATGTCTGTCGCAACTGGCCTCAACCTGAGTTCTCAAAACCGAGGGGTCTGGATTTTGCCTGCAATGCTTGCGGGCGCGACTGTAACGCTGCTGAATATGGGAGTTCGGCATTTGGGAGGCCTGCAAAGCTGGGAATTGGGGAGTTTTGACTCGTTAGTGCGCTTGCAGCCCGATTCCGATCCCGATCCGCGGCTGCTGGTAGTGGCAATTTCTGAGGCCGATATTCAAGCTTTGGGGAGATTTCCGATTTCCGACAAGGCGATCGCTCAAACCTTGACAAAACTGCAAAAGTATCAGCCAAAAGTCATCGCTTTGGACTTGTACCGGGATTTGCCTCAACCACCGGGAAACCAAGAATTGCTGACTCAACTGAAAGCACCGAATGTGGTGGGTATCAACAAATTGAGCGATTCAGATAGTCCGGGAGTGCCTGCGCCTCCGGGGATACCGCCGGATCGAGTCGGTTTTAACGACTTGGTGCTCGATGGTGACGGCGTTGTGCGCCGCCATTTGCTTTCAGTCTCCCAAGCTCAGAAGAATACTGCTTTCTCGTTTTCTGTGCAAGTGGCTTTGCTGTATCTCAAAGACAGAGTGCAGCCGGAAAATAGCCCTATTCATCCCCACCAAATCAACTGGGGAAAGGCAGAATTTGTGCCTTTAACGAATGACAGCGGCGGCTATGCAAATCTCGACGCCAGAGGCTACCAAATTATGCTCAAATACCGTTCTGCGAACCAGGTGGCGCGACAAGTGAGTATCAGGCAGGTATTGAATGGGGAAATTGACCCAAACTGGGTTAAGGACAAGATTGTGTTGATCGGGACGACGGCACCGAGTACCAGAGATTTGTTTTTGACGCCCTACAGTCCCGCCCAGCAGCAAAGTCCGAAAATGCCGGGGGTGCTGGTGCACGCGCAAATGCTGAGCCAAATATTGAGTGCGGTTATGGATGGGCGATCGCTGTTTTGGGTGTGGCCGGAATGGGCAGAAATTTTGTGGAACGGTGCTTGGGCGGTGATTGGCGGGATTGTGGCTTGGCGGATTCAGCACCCTGCGAGGGCGGGATTGGTTGGGGGTGCGGCGTTGATGGGTTTGTTGGGGATGAGTTTTGCGATTTTTACTGGGGGTGGGTGGGTGCCGCTGGTGTCGCCGGCTTTGGGTTTGGTGGTAACTGGTGTGGGTGTCAGCGCTTACAGGAAGCTTTACGATGCTTTTCACGATTCTCTGACGGGTTTGCCCAACCGGGATTTGTTCGTGAATTTCCTGGGGCGGGCGATCGCCAATACTAGGGGCAGCCCCAGCTATCGGTTTGCGGTGCTGTTTCTGGATTTAGACAGGTTTAAGGTGATTAATGATTCTTTGGGTCATTTGGCGGGGGACGAACTGCTGATTTCGGTGGTGCTGCGGTTGAGGGCAAGTATTGGTCCTGCGGATACTGTGGCGCGGGTGGGGGGTGACCATTTTGCGATTTTGGTGAGGAATGTTGATGTTGGCCGTGCGGTGGATTTGGCCGATCGCATTCGCCAAGCTTTAATTGTGCCTTTTGAGTTGAAGGGGCAGGAGGTGTTTGTGACGGCCAGCATCGGGATTGCGCTGGGGGGCGAACCGGCTGCTACTGTCAGGGAACAGCCGGAACACTTGCTGCGCGACGCCCACACGGCGATGTACCGGGCGAAGGCTTTGGGAACGGGAAGGTATCAGGTGTTTAATGCTTCGATGCACGCTGTGGCGGTGGAGAGGTTGCAGTTGGAGACTGATTTGCGGCTGGCCCTCAAGCGTCGGGAGTTTGTGCTGCACTACCAGCCGTTTGTATCTTTTGCAAGCGGGAAGATTATTGGGTTTGAGGCTTTGGTACGCTGGCTGCACCCGGTGCGGGGTTTGATTGCGCCGATGAAGTTTATTCCGGTGGCTGAGGAAACGGGGGCAATTGTGCCGCTGGGTGAGTGGGTGCTGGAGGAGGCTTGCCGGCAGTTGCGGCTGTGGCAGGGAATGTTTGATTTCGATCCACCTTTGATTATGAGTGTAAATTTATCTGGGAAGCAGTTTGCTCAGCCGGATTTGGTTTATCGCCTGAAGGCGATTTTGGAAACAACGGGTTTGAAAGCCGAGAGTTTGAAGTTGGAGATTACTGAGAGTGTGGTGATGGATGATGTGGAGTCGGCGATCGCGGTTTTGAAGCAGATGAAAGCGCTAAATGTCAAGTTGGGAATTGATGATTTTGGCACTGGTTATTCGTCGTTGAGTTATTTGAGCCGGTTTCCTACGGATACTTTGAAGGTTGATAAGTCGTTTGTGGGGCGAATGGAGACCGAAAGCGAGGGGGAGAATGTGGCGATCGTGCGGACGATTGTGGCGCTGGCTCACGCTTTGAGTATGGATGTGATTGCTGAGGGTGTGGAGACGGCGGCACAATTAGCTAAGTTGAGGTCGATCGGCTGCGAATACGGTCAGGGTTATTTTTTTGCTAAGCCGTTACCGAGCGAGGCTGCGACTGCTTTGATGGCTTCCGAGCCACAATGGTAGTTGTTAGTTATTGGTCATTCTTCTTCGTGGTTATATACAATAATCTTCCTATCGTCGTTTAGAAAAGCTTTATGCCAGAAGTTGCACGATTTTACGGAATAATCATCAAAATTTTCTTTGGGAACCACCCACCTCCTCATTTTCACGCAGTTTACGGTGAGTACAATGCTTTTATCGGCATTGAATCTTTAGAGATTATTGAAGGAGATTTACCGAATCGGGCCCAAAAGCTGGTAATAGAATGGGCTACGTTGTACCAGCCAGAAAGAACTGCTGGATATGTGGAATAGCCAAGAATTTAGTAAACTTCCGCCCTTAAAATAACTGTGATTTTTTTTATGAAACCTGAGCGCATTGTTTTTGCTAAAGCTATTGACGATCGAACCTTGATGGTTAAGTTTACAAATCTTGAAATCAAGAAATACGACATCTCTAAGTTATTAGACAATCCGATGTTTGCGACGTTACGCAATCCTGGATTTTTCAGAAATTTTAAAATTGAAGCTGGTGGTTATGCACTGGTTTGGAATGAAGATATCGATATCAGTGAATATGAACTTTGGCAGAATGGAATAAGTTGCACGGATGAGGAAATTGAGCAATACATTGAATCTATTCATCATTCGTTCGGAGGAAAGAACGATCGTCCCAGAATTATTTGATGTAGTCTAATTGTTAGTAACATTGCCTGAATCTAATTTGCACCAGGGTGTTATATCATGTCCTGATTCCTGTAGGGGCGGGTTCACCAACAATACCTGCCAATAATTGACCATCTCAAAAACCCGCCCCGACCGGGATATTATGGTTAATCAATCGGACAGGATATCAGTTATATTGTGAAGCGCAATAATTAGTATTTTATTGGGTTCAGGACTAAAATACAATCTTAACTTGCCCGTTGCGGGAAATCTTTCACACTTTAAGGCAATATCTTGAGTTAAACTTGGTTCAATTATAATTGGACTATCAATGACAAGTTGAAATGTATTTTGGTCTTCATCTTTTAAATAAAAGTGGTCGCAGAGGTTGTTCACTAAATAGCTACACTTTCCGTGATTGACAATACAAACACTCAAAGTTATTCCACCGTGGCGCTGAACATCATTAACTGTGATACTATAATCGCTAATTCTAAGCGTTTCCTTAATATATCCGTAGGTGACAGGATTAAAATCTAAAAGCTTCATTACTAACTCATCTACAGTGGTATAAGGATTTAATTCATATATTTTATTATCACAAGCAGCTAGATTTTTTGCCATCTCCATCCGTAACCAGGCTGCATTTTCAATAGCTGTTTTAGTCCGGTCTTTAAGTCTAGGATAAATTGAAATATCTGCTTTTTTAGAATAGCCTGGAAAATAACCTGCTTGTTCCAAATAATCAATAACATTCTGCGATTTAGGGAAAGCAGTTCGATTCTGTTCGTAATGCAATAAAATCCAATGTTCAAAAGCAATACTTGAAAACCCTAGCTTAATACCGTGTTTCTGTGCATCGGAAAATGCTTTTTCATGTTTGGTATAACCATCTTTATCAAAAACTGCCCAAACTTCGTCATAATTGTTTATTTCGTCTTTGGCGAGTTTGACCAGATTCACCGCATCTGTTTTAATAGATTCACCTTCTTTTTTTGAGGCTTTTATTTGGTCTTCTTCACTTGGATAAACTTTGATGGCATATTTTTCAAATACATCAGGTTGCTCAGCAATCTTCTCAAAGTAAATCGGTTCCGTATTAGTTCCTTCACATACTATGTAGATGGACTGCTTTAACTGTCTTGATTTTCTTTTTGTTTTACTACTATTCATCGCCATAAATAAATTCAACTTCTTTAATATTAGGTTGACCACCAAATTTACCTTGCATATACCATAGGTCAAAAGGTTCATCACCTTTTACCTTGTCAAAGTCTTGGGCAGAAAAGAGTTGTGTTTCACCATATTTATTTTTTTCGGTAAACCAGATTTGATCTTTTCTCAATAATTCCTTATCTAGTAGAGTGGTTTCATGGCTAGCAAAAATTAGTTGGGCATTACGGCGATTAGTTAACGGATGGTGAAATAACTTAATTAAGAACTTACACAGTTTAGGATGTAAACTATTATCTATTTCATCAATAACTAGAATATGACCTCTATCTAAGATCAATAAAATTAAAGCGCCAAGAACATAAAGTGTAATAGTTCCGATTGATTCTTTTTGGAAAAAAGGAAAGTTAGCTTCACCTTCTAACAACCCATCTCGAAAAGTTTTATGGACGGCAAACAATTCATAATTATTGTCATTCATAATAATTTTTTTAATTTCCTCTGGCACCTCATCAATAAATTCCAAATCAACAATTTTTTCTTCAAGTTGGATTTTTTCGATATGAGTATCGGCTATTCTGATGAGTTTATCTAACTTTCTTTTTAGCTTTTCATCTTTTTGCAAATCTTGATTAACATGACGTACTAAAGAACTCCTCAGGTGAGCATCATTGGCTGCAAAAAAAATATAGGTTTTTAAGTATTCATAAATTTTTTGCATTTGTTCATGTTCTTCACGAGCCAATTTTGATAAATAAGGATATTTAGTTAATGCTTTGCTTGAAAACAATCGCTTGTCTTCAAATTTTGCACCGCGCTTGACCTCGTTTTTTTTACGAATAAATAAGTTGGCTTTTCTTTTCTCTGGATAATAATATAGCTGTTCGTGATGAACTTCTTGACTGTCAAAAGCAATTTGATACTCATACATAATTCCTTCAATAATAAAACTAAGCTTGAAGATTGAAGGCTTGCTTAACCACGACTTGTCTAACTCGAATGGTTCGTAATAAGGAATCTTGTCATCAACATCAATATTGAGCTCGCGAATATAGAAAATTAGTTTACTCAAAGCCTTGAGAATATTTGACTTGCCAGAAGCATTGGCTCCATAGATCGCCGCAGAGTCAAGCAAGCGCAGTTTATTACCTTCGATTGGCACAAAAGTATTGTCATTCTTCCGGGTGGAAGAGTCGGCAATCATGCTTAATGTTTGCTCTTCTTTAATTGACCTAAAGTTACTGACTGAAAATTCAATTAACATAAAGTAACTCAACTTTTAATGCGATAGACTTAGCCAATATATGCCGATCAAATAGATAGAGAAATACCTCATAATTATAACTCTTGACGGAGGTTACAAGATATTATAGAGGTGTATGAAATTTTGTAAGCCGAGGAGGCTACTCAAAATGACGATCGCCTACCTTTGAGTGACTGTTGTCCACCTATATGTCACAATAAACAAGCAATTATTATATTTTGAGTTATCCTGTGAGTCCTACTGCCGAAGTCAGCAATAACCTGAATGCGGGCGTTCTACCAACCGTTACCGCTACCGCCGCCCGCCGCCCTGTTTTTCCCTTCACTGCAATTGTTGGCCAGGAGGAGATGAAACTGGCGCTGCTGTTGAATGTCATCGATCCGAAAATTGGCGGGGTGATGATTATGGGCGATCGAGGTACTGGTAAATCTACCACAATCCGGGCCCTGACTGATTTGCTGCCGGAAATTGAGGTGGTGGCTGACGATCCTTTTAACAGTCATCCCACCGATCCAGATTTGATGAGCGACGAGGTGCGCGATCGCACTTTATCTCAAACTGAGATTAAAATCGCCCGCAAGAAAGTCCAAATGGTAGATTTACCTTTGGGCGCTACGGAAGACCGAGTTTGCGGTACGATCGACATCGAGAAAGCTTTGTCAGAAGGAGTTAAAGCTTTTGAACCGGGGCTTTTAGCTAAAGCTAACCGCGGCATTCTGTACGTTGATGAAGTCAATTTGCTCGACGATCATTTAGTCGATGTTTTGCTCGACTCCGCCGCCAGCGGTTGGAATACTGTTGAAAGAGAAGGCATTTCGATCCGCCACCCGGCTAAGTTTATTTTAATCGGTTCCGGGAATCCAGAAGAAGGAGAATTGCGGCCCCAGTTGCTCGACAGATTCGGGATGCACGCAGAAATTCGGACTGTAAAAGACCCGAATTTAAGAGTGGAAATTGTCGAACAGCGATCGAGTTTTGACCAAAATCCGCCGGAGTTTCTCGCTAAATATCAGCACGAACAAGATGATATGCAGCAGACGTTGGTGGAAGCTCAGGAAAGGTTGAAGTCGGTAACTATCGATCGAGATTTGCGAGTAAAAATCTCCCAAGTTTGCGCGGAATTGGACGTAGACGGGCTGCGGGGCGATTTGGTGACGAATCGCGCCGCCAAAGCTTTGACCGCCTTAGAATCCCGCACAGAGGTCACAGTGAACGATATTCGCCGGGTGATGACTCTGTGTTTGCGGCACCGATTGCGGAAAGACCCGCTAGAATCAATAGATTCGGGGTATAAAGTGACTAAAGTGTTCGATCGGGTATTCGGTCTAGAATCAACTGAGGAGTAATTGGTAATTGGTAATTGGTAATGGGTAATTGGTGGTGATGAAGCATTCCCCAAATTTTCATACCTTATTCCCATTCCCAATTACTAATTCTGGCAATGGAAAAACGAATTTTAGGATTAGATCCGGGCTTAGCAAATCTTGGCTACGGGGCAATTAGTTGTCAAATTGTCCCCGGAAAACAAGATAAAAACAGCGTTTCCCTGATTGATTGCGGTGTCATACAAACAACGCCAAAACAGGAAATGGGACAGCGGTTGAAAACAATTTACGACGATTTGCACGAGGTAATTGAACAGATTAAACCCGATCTAGCAATTGCGGAAAAACTGTTTTTTTACAAGATGGGAAATACGATACTTGTAGCGCAAGCGCGGGGCGTTTTGACGCTAGTATTGGCGCAGTGTGGAGTGCCGCTGTTCGAGTTTACACCGGCTCAAATTAAGCAAGCTTTGACCGGCCGCGGTAATGCGGATAAATCTGAAGTGCAAGAGGCGGTGGCGCGGGAGTTGGAGTTGGGTTACATTCCGAAACCCGACGATGCGGCGGATGCTTTGGCGGTGGCTTTGACTGGTTGGTACGATGATGATATTTGTCCGAAGGAAATACAGTTGGAAACAGGAAAAATTTGAGGCAATATCAAATCATCGGCAAATTAAGAACAAATCCGGGCAAGACATCTTCTCCCGATAAACTAACAGGAAATTGTACAATCTCTACTTCGCGAGAAGGGCGATAAATTTCTACTTGTTGGTCTTGTGGATTAATTAGCCAACCCAAGCGTAAACCGCTGTTTAGATACTCCTGCATTTTCTCCTGAAGCGGTCGCAGGGAGTCTGTGCGCGAGCGCAATTCTATGACAAAATCAGGACAGATTGGCGGAAATTTCTCTTGTTCTTCTTCTGTTAAAGCAGACCATCTTTCTAAGCTAACCCAAGCGGCGTCTGGAGATCGATCGCCATTATTAGGCAAGCGAAAAATTGTGGAAGAACTAAACACTCTCCCTAGCTGCGTTTGACGGTTCCACAAGCCCAACTCTGTAATTAAATAGGCTTCTCGATTGCCGCTGACTCCGCCTACGGGTGACATAATGATAATTTCTCCTTTAGCTGTCCGTTCAAATTGCCAATCTCGATTCATCTGGCACAAACGGTAAAACTGTTCGTCTGTTAGTTCGACAGTATCTAAGTTTAAAGTAACGGTTGTCATTTTATTACCTCTCTTCTCTTCTCCTCTCTTCACTCCGCGCACCATCCGGACTTCGTTTGACAAGAAGCGATTTCAATCGCGGATTTATCTAAAATCGCTAATCTATTTTAACGCCATTTTTTGCCGGTCGCGATTAGGACGATCGCACTCAACGGAGGATCTCGCATCTTCTAATCTTCCTAAATTACCCAGTGTAACGCCCCGACTGTACCAGGCAACGCGATTATCTGGTTTGAATTCTAAGGCTTTGTCTAAAGATGCGATCGCGCTTCAAAATCCCCTAAATTATACTGCCTCTTACCCCGATCGCACCAAGCCTCAGCCTCTCGATCGCCAACCTCATCCCCCTCAACCGAAGCTAGCGGAAACTCAACCAAAATCTCCCTACCAACATTCCCCGCGCACTCTCCCAATTCCCCGATCGCAACTCTACCCAACAACTCCAACCTGCGCGCCAATTTCTGAAGCGATACCACCGCATCCCTAGGGGCTGTACCCCCGTGTTCGCCCTCCAACAATCGATCGCCAAACCTCCGCAACCAAGCCGCCAAATCACCATCTTTAATGCGTTTTGCGAGTAAGAATCCCGCAACATCCCCTCTTCCCCAGCCCTGATTCACCCCTTCGAGAAGTTCCATGAACATCGCCTCGTATTCCGCATCTGTCAAAGTTGGAGGAACTCCCCTCAGTCCCCCCTTAGTAAGGGGGGAAGCAAGATTTGTTTCCTCTTCCCCCCTTACCAAGGGGGGGCCAGGGGGGGTTAAAATCCTGGGAAAAAGTGCCAAACACCCGCTGAATTAATTGTTTGAGGAACCGCCAGATTTTATCCAACATTGGTGAGATTTTGAGGCGGTTGGTTTTTGTTATTGTAGCAGGGATTGTGGTCAGCAACAGGCAAGATGCCTGTTCCAAAAAAAACATTATTTCTTGCTTGTGGGCCGTTGCTCCTAGCCCGCTGATAAATCAGCCATTTGCAACAGGCAAGATGCCTGTTCCACAAGAGACATTATTTCTTGCTTGTGGGCCGTTGCTCCTAGCCCGCCCATCAATAAAGCCCACCCCACAACAAAATTAACTCTTTGTGGAACGGGCATCTTGCCCGTTGCTAAGAATGATACCAATCCCAACCTCAAAAAAAATGCTATAATATCAACTTTAATTGCTAAACTTATCCAACCAGCAGAAAACACAGGAAAATAATATGGTGATTATTACCTCACAACAAATTGCCCAATTTCGCTCGCAATTAGCCGAATATCCCGAAGCCCTAAAAGCCCTAGACGCAATCGAAGATTGCGAAGGTAACATCGAAGATGCAGCGATATCTCTAGCAATTCAAGCCGGACAAGAACCGAATATATCAGAAAATTGGTTAGACGGATTGGCCAAAAGATCCCGCGTTGCTATCTGCAAATCAGAGGTTAAAGAAGAGTTGACAAACGGACAATTGAATGCTGCATTTAGAGATTTAGTGGCCGCAAAAACTTGCCCGGAGATTTTGGTGACTTCGGTGATTATTTATGTATTTAAAACAGGGGTGGATGAGTTTTGTGAACCTCTCGAATATAAACTGTAAAGCCATCGATGCCTTTAAAAAGTACGTGAAGCGAAGCTATCCCGAAGGGTAGGGAATCGCCCCCATGTCTCAAAACATGATACAACGAGGCGATCGCACTTTTTCTCTACCCCTGTGCACTACTGTACCCAGCCGGCATCAAATCCGGCGACAAACCCAAAGATTTCCCCAGCAAACGAGCAAGTTGCACTAAAAAATTAGCAGTATCTTCGTCACCTTCGCGGGCCATTGAAGCCGATATCTCGATTAGCATTTGCACAAATCCCGCATCAATTAAATCGGAACAGGAACTCAAAACCTCTGGTTCTAGACCGTTGGGACAGCTAAGCACTCGCTCGATTAAGTTCAAATAAGCCTCTTGGCGTTCTGGATTCATTTGGGGAGGATCTGTACAGTAAATAATTTATTATTACGTTTAATTCATTCCTGTCAATCAGGCGATCGAATACGCGAGTCCCGTCTTTCCTCTAGAAACTCCATTCAGTCAGGAATAGACAGAAGCTTAAAGAAAATCTTAAGTTTCTCAATGCTAGTTTAGTCGAGGTAATGTGCGCCGAGGCGCACCCTAGGATTGGAGGTAAGGTGCGCCCACAAACACCCTAGGATTCAAGGGAATTAAGAATATACAAAATGAAAATAGGAATATTTTTAGGAAATCTCGGAAATCCCGCCATCTACTATCCCAAACTAGCCAAAATCACCGGCGGAGTCACAGCCAGTATTTTTCTGTGCCAATTATTGCAATGGCAAGCACAACATTCCTACTCCGGCGAATGGGTGAAAACTAACTGCACAGAAATAGAAAAAGCCACTGGTTTAAATCAGGAAGAACAAGAATTAGCGAGACAGCAACTTAAAGTGCGATCGCTCCTCAAAGAAAAATTAACAAATCCCAACACCGACACCCTAGAACTCTGGGCGGACATTGACGCTTTCGAGGAAAAACTCAATAACTTTTGGACACCCAATTCTGGCGATATTATAACACAAAAAAGCCGCGAAAACAACACTCACCCTATAGAAATATTCCCCGAAACATCACCCCCAAATCATGCAGTTAAAACCGACAAATTTTTCGGGCAACCCCGCCAGCCGATAGCCGTTACTGTCATCCCGAATTACCGATTTAGCGGCCCTTGGAAGTCCCAAGAAGAACTGCACAACTTTCAGCGAGCCTTAGAAGCATATGCTAAAGAACGTAATTTAGGATTTGGCATCCCTTCTGAATGGGCATTAAAAATTATTGACAGCATAACGAAAGGCTTACCCTCGACTTTTTGGGAGGAATTTATCGAGGGCCTCCCTTTAGGAGAAAAGCAGAAAGTCCAGCGGGATTGGGAAATCGAGCCGGAAGTGCCTTATCCTGCTTTTGAAGAGGAGCGAATTCAGTATTACGTCCACAAAGGAGAACCGCTAGAAGCAGCAGTATCTAGAGCCCGTGCTGACTTGAGAAACCCGGTTTTGGGCAAAGATTTGTGGGAGGGATTTTTGCGAAAGTGCGATCGCCTTGCTGATGATGCGCTCAAAGCAAAACAGCAGGGCGTTGACACACCATATCTGCCCTCTTCCTTCAACGAAAAACCGCAAATCACCAAGGATAGCGTTATGCGGAAGTTAGGGGCGATCGCGCCGCAATTAGCCCTCAATCAATCGACATCTGAGCCGATTCCAGCACTGCCGAAACTTGCTGAAACAGCAGCGCCAACTCCCGCCGAAATTCCCAGTATTTCCTCTTTGCAAAAAGCTTACCAAACTCCTCTCGGTCGAAGTATAGTAGAAAAACAAATAGCTGCAAATCCAGACTGGGGGTACGAAATAGTAGACGGTGAAATAGTCGAATCCATCCCTTTTTAGGAGGCTGATATGAAACGAATTAGGGATATCAATCCGCTGGGAGAAGAGCGACCAAATCCTTCAGAGCAAGAGAGAAAAAAACTGCGGCGGGAAAGGTTGCTGCGAGAAAGAGATGAAGGATATCAAAAGTTAGCTGAACTCTGCTATTTGGGCGAATATGACATGGCTAAGCATTTGGCAAATCGACGTTTTAATTGGGGTTATGAAATAGTTGATGGGATTGTGATGGAAAGGATAGATTAGGTTCGCAGTTATCCCATTTGTCACTTTCATGGGCGGGCAAGATGCCCGCCCCACAAAAAAATTAATATGTCGTGGAACAGGCATCTTGCCTGTTCCTAATAATAGTACAAATTGACTGTCACAATCTCTATGTTATAATTATAACTAAAACTTAAATAACTATTAAACATGACAACAACTATTAACGCCAAAAATATAACGATCGGTGAAGTAAGTCAATTTTTGAAATTCCAAGAGCAGCTTAATGATGACACGTACACAAATTTTTTATCCTTAGAATCCTTAACAGAGATAGAACAGTTAGAACTCGCCCAAATCCGCAACGATTTTCGCGAATACCTCTCAGTGGAAAGAGTCTCTGAAGGACTGGTACAGGCTTTAACTACGTTTCCCTTAATGCGATTGGCTGGCTTCTACCGCCACCCAATCAAGATGAGTCTAGAACAAGACATTGCTAACATAACTATAGAAGATGAAGACACAACGATTACAGGCAGATTTGACATTTTAGCAATCAATAAAGAGAAACAAATTGCCGCTGATATACCATTTTGGATTTTAGTAATAGAATCTAAAAATAGTCTAATTGCTCCCCGCGCTGGTTTGCCCCAACTCCTAACTTACGCCTCTAAAAGTTTAGAATATCAAGAGTCTGTTTGGGGATTGGCAACTAGCGGAGAGTTTTATCAGTTTGTCAATATCCGCAGAGGAAATCCCCCAACCTATCAGCTAATGACCTTTCTGACTTTGATGGAGCCTGAACCTTCAATTTTGTTGCTGCAAGTTTTAAAAGCTATTTGCAAACTATAGCAAACGGAAGAAGAAGGGCTTGCATTCCTTACTACGAACCTCAAAAAAGAGGCTGGGAATATTCCCAGCCTCAAATCTTATACCAAATCTCCCTTTATTTATTCAGTCTCGCGTTGCTAGCGATTTCAATCGCCGAGTAATAAAGGGGGTAACTTTTTAGTAGCCTCTGGTGTTAGGCTTGTGCACGATGAAGCTCAGCACTTGGCATTGCTTCACGTTGTCAAAACCCATGACGCGGATATAGCAACTAGGATTTTCTTGACGGCAGCTTTGAACTTCAGCCATGATTTCTTGGACGCTGCGAGCACCAAACAAAGGCAACTTCCACAAAGTCCAGTAGCGCATTTCAGCAGCAGAGGTTTCGTTGAATTCTACGCCGGGAATGTAGCCTTGATCCAAGATGTACTGGAGTTGCTTGGCAATTTGGGCGTCTGTCAGCGGGGGCAAATAGGACAGAGTTTCGTAACGACGCTCTTTAGGTAAAGTCTTCATTTTTTGTATCTCTAAGGTGTGTGTTCGATCGCACTTATCGATCGATTAACTCGACAAATTATCCAGATTCGGTTCAGAATCTATTGATGTTTCAGGATTACTGCTAGAAACAGACCAATTAAGTTGCGTAATTCGCTCTAAATGCTGGCGTCTGTGTTCCATATTCGCCTGTTGAATGCCAGTAGAAACCATTTCTGGCAAATATTCTGTCACATCGTGAGCCAGATACTCTCGCACAGTCATGATCCGAAATCCTAAATCTTGATTTTCCCTCAGCAACTCTTGAATGTAAGCTTCTCCATCTTGGATTTTGCTCTTCGTGGAAAAGTCGTTCAACCAGATTGCCAGAGGAGGATTGGTTTCGCTCAACTGAGCGACCACTATCCGCACGGATTGATAGGTTAGGTAACTTGCCAGCACCTTAGCGGTGTCTTTCGCAACTTGTTTGAGATCCATTTTTGACCCCAGCTCCCTCAAATTTGAGATTTTGGATTTTAGATTTTGGATGCAAACTTACAAGTAAATCTTCTTCAAACATAAAGACTTCCCAGCAAGTTTGCGACCTCAAACCTAAAATCTCAAACCCAAAATCATCAAACGGTATCCATTGCCTCGAACTCAAACTTGATTTCTTTCCAGAGTTCGCAAGCAACAGCCAGTTCGGGGCTCCACTTACAAGCTTCGCGAATTACGTCGCCGCCTTCGCGCATCAAGTTGCGGCCTTCATTACGAGCTTGGACGCAAGCTTCCAAAGCAACGCGGTTAGCAGTTGCACCAGGTGCGTTACCCCAAGGGTGGCCCAAAGTGCCGCCGCCGAACTGCAAGCAGGAGTCGTCGCCGAAGATTTCCACCAAAGCCGGCATGTGCCAGATGTGGATACCACCAGATGCAACCGGCATGACACCGGGCATGGAGGCCCAATCTTGGGTGAAGTAAATACCGCGGCTGCGGTCTTCTTCGATGTGGTCTTCGCGCATTAAGTCTACGAAGCCCATCGTGATGCCTTTTTCGCCTTCGAGTTTGCCCACAACTGTACCGGAGTGCAGGTGGTCGCCGCCGGACATCCGCAAGCACTTGGCAAGCACGCGGAAGTGGATACCGTGGTTTTTCTGACGGTCAATCACGGCGTGCATAGCGCGGTGAATGTGCAGCAAGATACCGTTGCGGCGGCACCATTTGGCCAAGGTGGTGTTAGCAGTGAAACCACCGGTCAGGTAGTCGTGCATGATGATGGGGGTTTTGATTTCCTTAGCGAACTCAGCCCGCTCCATCATTTCTTCGCAGGTGGGGGCAGTTACGTTGAGGTAGTGACCCTTGACTTCGCCAGTTTCTGCTTGGGCTTTTTCAATAGCTTCTTGAACGAACAAGAAACGATCGCGCCAGCGCATGAACGGTTGCGAGTTGATGTTTTCGTCGTCTTTGGTGAAGTCCAAACCGCCGCGCAGAACTTCGTAAACGGCACGGCCGTAGTTCTTAGCAGACAGACCCAATTTGGGCTTAATTGTACAGCCCAGCAAAGGACGACCGTACTTGTTCAATTTGTCCCGCTCAACGGTAATACCGTGAGGAGGGCCTTGGAAGGTTTTCAGGTAAGCAATGGGAATCCGCAAGTCTTCCAACCGCAGAGCGCGCAAAGCTTTGAAACCGAACACGTTACCGACCAAAGAGGTCAGCAAGTTGGTGACGGAACCTTCTTCAAACAAATCCAAAGGATAGGCAATGAAGCAGATGTATTGGTTGTCTTCATTGGGAACTGGTTCGATGTCGTAGCAGCGGCCTTTGTAGCGGTCGAGGTCGGTCAGGAGGTCAGTCCAAACAGTCGTCCATGTACCTGTGGAAGATTCAGCAGCCACAGCAGCTCCAGCTTCTTCTGGGGGAACTCCCGGCTGCGGTGTGACGCGGAATGCAGCCAAAATATCTGTATCTTTCGGCGTGTAGTCCGGGGTGTAATACGTTAGTTTATAGTCTTGAACTCCAGCTTTATACCCAGCCTTTGATTGAGTTTGGGTTTGCGCGTAAGCCATATCTCGCTTCCTAGTATTCGCTTAATTTTTTTGCCAGTTCGCAGGCTGTTAAAAATATATCAACAAAGTGGCGCTCTCAAATTTTAATATTCTTTTTATCATCATAAGTATTGTTTATTTGGCTTTACATTCCGAAAATATTTGTAACATATCTTATAAGATGTAAGCGACCAAGGATGCAGGAGGAAAGGCTGGGGATCGCAGAGCCGGGGCGGGAATTTTGCTCGATCGAAATATATTGTATAGCGAGCCGAACAGCGGATAGATAGGGTTTATGTAAAGAATTTAATAGTTAAAAATCAGAATTGGTAAGGGGTAATGGGGCAGGGGGAATTAGTTAGAAATACCTAAAGTTGTGGTGGGGAGTTGGGATCGATCGCCCGATCGATCTCAACTGCCATTCAGTATGTAGCAATCTAAAATCCCAAATCTAAAATCCCGTGAATCTGAGACCGCTAACTCAAAAATCGACAGCATACCACATAATATGGACAGGACTTGTGCAGCAAGAGCAAGCTTGTTTCTCAAACCAAATCCGTCGTTACAGCAATTTAACCTCGCGGAAAACCTGGTTTCTGCCTTAGCTGCGCGTAAGTCTACTATGGATATTAGCCCCATTTTTACTCTGGTTGTGCCTCACCCCCCTTCAAAAGCCGTTCACTGCATCAATCCAGATTGCCCAAGGCCCTACCCTCAGACTTGGGGCAACAATTTTTGTCATAGTTGCGGGGCTCCCCTGCGGCTAAAAAATCGCTACGTCCCCCTACAAAGCCTCGGTTCCGGGGGTTTTGCAGCGATTTTCACAGTTTGGGACACAGAAACTGAAACCGAGCGCGTCCTGAAAGTGTTGCTAGAAACCGCCCCGAAAGCGCTGAAACTGTTCGAGCAAGAAGCTTGGGTTTTGGCACTTTTGCGGCACCCAGGCGTCCCTAGAGTCGATCCTGACGGTTATTTTCACGTCCAAACGCAAAATTTTGCAGGCGGCGAGGGAAATGCTGCGGCGAGGCGGCTGCCTTGTTTGGTAATGGAAAAGATTCACGGCAAAACTTTAGAAGAGGTTCTCGACGAGCACCCCCAAGGATGTCCGCAGGAATGGGTGTTTAGTTGGCTGAGTCAAGCTGTGGAAATTTTAGAGGAGTTGCACAGGTGTCAGATTATTCACCGCGACATTAAACCCTCAAATTTGATGCTGCGAGACCCGGAATCGCCCCAAGTATTGCTGAGCAAGGGTTTGGGCGGACTGCAATTGGTGGCGATCGACTTTGGGGGAGTTAAACAGATGGGCGGTGTCGAATCGGTGGGGAAAGATTCTCGGAGTTCGACGCGGTTGATTTCGCCCGGGTACAGTCCGCCGGAACAAATTGTGGGCGGCGGTGTGGTGCCGGCGACGGATTTTTATGCCCTCGGGCGGACTTGCATTCATTTGCTGACGGGGAAGTATCCGGCGGAAATTGAAGATCCGATGACGGGTGAGTTGCGGTGGCGCCACATTGTATCTGTGAGTCCGGCTTTGGCGAATTTGTTGGACGATATGGTGCGTGCGAACGTGCAGCAGCGTCCGGCGACTGCCCTTGATGTTCGGGCGCGTTTGCAGGAGATTTATGCTAGGACTAAGGGCAAAATCGCCATCGCCCCTGCAGGTCAAGCTGTTTGGGAATTCTGCCGGCAAGTAGTGGTGGGCGGGGCGCAAAAAACTGCAAGTTTGATGGTTTTGCTGTTCGGCGCGATCGCCCAAATGGTGGTAGCTTCTCTGGATACCGGCTGGGAAATGCTGCTGGGTGGCGTTGGTGGAAGTGCCGGGGCGATCGGCGGTTTGGTTTTGGGCTATGCTTCGCCTATCGGCCCGCAAATTGCCAGTTTTCTGAATGAAGGTTTGCAGCAATTAATTCCTAACATGACTTTCGCTGTCGGACCCGAAGTGCTGCTGTTTGGGTTTGCGGGGTTCGGAACTGCGATCGGTTTGACGGATGCGGGGAGTTTTCGCCAGCAAAAACAGTATTGGCTGTCTGGATTAATGGGAGCTCAGGGCTATTTGTTGGCGGGTTTGTGTTGGATGGAAGCAACAGCTTCTAGTGGCGTGCAGGGGGTTATTTTGGGAGCTTTTGCGATCGCCTCTCTGACTGTGGGAATGGGTTTGCGCAGCCATCAATTAGTTCACGCTTTAGTCGTGGCTGTTTCCTCTACGGCAATGTTTCTGTTTCTGAATGCTTGGAACATTTTTCCGGGGAGTTTGTTGGGGATTTTGTCACTGTCTAACGCTAGCTTCGGCTGGCTGCAAGTTTGGGGTTCAATTGTGTTTTTTGGTTTGTTGGGAAGTGCGATCGGGCTTTGTTTGGGAGTCAGTCATTATTTGGTTGTGCCTTTGTTGCGGTGGTTGGGATGGCGGTAGGAATTAACTAATTAAATATTACAGCAGATTCCGCGTTGATGAAGTACACCCGTCAAGCGTTCAATCGCTGTAGGGAAACGGCACTGCCGTGTCCTCTATCTTTGCTATGTACCTCACTTACCTAAAAAATGCTGTAAACATTTCTCCTCAGATTCATCTCCCCCTAAATCTCCCTTAAAAAACCCACTTTGAGTAATCTTCCCCCTTTAACTTCCAGGCTCTGCCTGGAAACCGATGTCCAGAGGCTCTGCCTCGGCCCAGACTATGGAGGCAGAGCCTCCGGATATGCGTTACCAGGCTCTGCCTGGTAACGAGTATAATCATTTAGGATTGCTATACACAGCTTATAATCATGAAGAACATTAAATAATAGCCTCAGAGTGCCATGTCCAAAATATTACTAGAATCCTTTCGGACAGCCTATGCAAATATGGAATTATCGCCGCTGATAACTCCGAAAGAAGTCGAGAACTTCCGAGTAGAATACGGGACAGAAGTGCTTGAAGAATTAGAGCAATTAGTCGAAGATGACCCTTCCGGTAGCGGTAAAATTATTTTTACGGGACATCGCGGCTGCGGTAAATCTACACTGTTGGCTGAGTTTTGCCGCCAGATGGACGATCGCTATTTTACAGTCTTTTTCTCGATTTCCGACTCGATCGAAATGTCGGATGTTAATCATATCAATATTTTATTTGCGATCGCCGTTCAGTTGATGGATGCAGCAGAAAAACAGCAAATTCCCATCAAACAATCAATAAAAGAATCATTTTATAACTGGTTTGCCACTAAAACTAAAACAACAATTGACGAATTGGGCGCAAGCGGATCGGTGGGGTTTAACTTGTTTAAGATGATTCAAGGCAAGTTAAAAGCTGATGCGACGATTCGCGAAGAAATCAAACAAGAGTTTATTCGCAAAGTTTCGGATTTGGTTGCAAGAATTAACGAGATTGCTGCCGTAGTTCAAGAAGCCGCGAACAAAGACATAATTGTAGTGATTGATGACCTGGATAAGTTGGATTTAGGTGTAGTTCGCCAAATTTATCAAGAACATATTAAAGCGCTTTTTTTACCAAATTTTAGGATTATTTTAACAACTCCTATTTCGGCGCTGCGAGAAGTCTCTTTAGCCGCTACCGTGGAAACGGAAACTAACAATCAAGTCGTGTTTATGCCAGTAACTAAGCTGTTTAAACGCGGGGAAAGCCGGAAGGCTGATGCTGTTGCAATGGCGGCACCGGCGGCGAGATTGAAAGAGATTTTAGCTAAACGCTTGGGAAGCGAATTGATCGAACCGGAAACACTCGATCGCCTTGTCGCATACAGCGGTGGAGTATTGCGAGAATTGATTAGAATTGCAAACGAATGCTGCCGCATTTGTTTGCGGTTGGTGCGACGGAATCCAGAAGCTGCGGTTAAAATTAATGCTGAGGTGTTTGAGGAAGCGATTAATAAATTGCGGATCGATTTTGATACCCGTTTAGGAACAACTGATTATGAGATGTTGATGGCAACTTACAGAGATTTTAAACCTGCTGACCCGAAAGCACAAGGGTTTTTGGACTTGCTGCATGGGTTATATGTTTTGGAATATCGCAATGCTGTTTTGTGGTACGACATTCACCCCATCGTGCTAGAATTGTTAAAGCAGCGAGATGATTTTCCGCGTGAATAATTTCTTTTATAATCAATAATTAAACTCGGCGGTAGAAACGGCGGTTGAAACCGCTAGCAACGCGATCGCACAAACAAAGTCGGCCTACGCCGACTAAGGTAATGTCTGAGTCCAAAGTCGATCCCCCCTAACCCCCCTTAATAAGGGGGAAGAGTGTTCTCAAAATCCCGCTTAATAAGGGGGGGACAAGAGTATTCTCAAAGTCTCGCTTAATAAGGGGGGGACAAGAGTATTCTCAAAGTCCCCCTTATTAAGGGGGATTTAGGGGGATCGAGACTTCGATACAAATGACAATTAATTATGTCGAATCTCAACAGTCAAAACCAAGATAATTATGAAGATTTACTCGTGTCAATTGAAGCGGGTAAAGATATTCTCAACTTGCTAATCGCAGTTTGCGATGATAGCGACTGTCGCGATCGCCTGATTGCGGATTATGAAGCAGAACTCGAACCGGATATCCGCCGCTATCGCGTAGAATTGGCGAGGGGTGAACCGAGTTTGCGATCGGCGATCGCCAATTTAGTCGAACAAGAAGCATATTTGCAGCAGCGGGGAAAAGCCGCGATCACCGTGACGGGTGTGGAAAAACTGCGGTTTTTTAAACAATTTGGCGAAAGTCGATCGGAACAAGAAGTGTTTTTTGGTTATTTGCAATGGACGCGGGAAGCATTGCGGGAGTTTCCGTTTTCGATTGTCTTGTGGGTGACGCGACAAATTGAAATTCTCATTAGTAACGAGTCTCCTGATTTTTGGAGTTGGCGGAAAGGTGTGTTTCGCTTTGATACGAAAAAAACTGCGGCTGTTCCCAAAACTGAATTTGAACCGTTTCGATCCTTAGTTGCAGAGGACGATCGTGAACCGCCGAGTTTGATACCGCTGGAAGATTTGCAGGATTTAATCGCGCGAACCGAACAGAAAAAAGGACTCGAAGACCCCAGTTTGGCAAGTCTTTATGCCAGTATGGGGAAGATTTATAACAGAAGGATTAAGTCGGGAGAGTGCGAAAATTTTCAGCGAGAGTATGAATTGGCGATCGACTGTTTTAAAAAGGCGATCGCCCTTCAACAAGAGTTAGATGTGGAACTGGAATTATCAAGTAGTTTAAATTACCTTGCTTTACTTTATAAATCCCAAGGAAGTTACTCGGAAGCAGAACCGCTGTATTTGCAAGCATTAGAAATAGGCAGGCGAGCGCTCCCAGAAAAACATCCCAGGTTAGCCAGTCACCTCAACAATTTAGCCAGACTTTATCGTGACCAAGGAAGGTACTCGGAAGCGAAACCGCTGTATTTA
Organism: Microcoleus sp. C2D2; assembly: GCF_036702495.1. Taxonomy (NCBI): domain Bacteria; kingdom Bacillati; phylum Cyanobacteriota; class Cyanophyceae; order Oscillatoriales; family Microcoleaceae; genus Microcoleus; species Microcoleus sp. C2D2. Next base: position 21,860 of record NZ_JAUBTO010000006.1, read on the forward strand.
CAAGCATTAGAAATAGACAGGCGATCACTCCCCGAAGACCATCCAGATTTAGCCACTGACCTCAACAATTTAGCTGGGCTTTATCAATCCCAAGGAAGGTACTCGGAAGCGGAACCGCTGTATTTACAAGCATTAGAAATACACAGGCGATCACTCCCCGAAGACCATCCAAATTTAGCCACTGACCTCAACAATTTAGCTTGGCTTTATCAATCGCAAGGAAGGTACTCGGAAGCGGAACCGCTGTGTTTGCAAGCATTAGAAATACACAGGCGAGCGCTCCCAGAAGACCATCCCAGTTTAGCCCTTGACCTCAACAATTTAGTCGGACTTTATCGTTCCCAAGGCAGGTACTCGGAAGCAGAACCGCTGTGTTTGCAAGCAGTGGAAATTATTCGCAGCAAATTGCCAGAAAATCATCCTCATGTTCTCATAGTTTGGGGAAATTATGTTGGGCTGTGGCGGGAAGGAATCAGTAAAGGACATTTGACATTTGAGCAATTGCAAAAACATCCTTTCGGGGAACAGTTATTAGCAGAACTTCAGGAATAAATAAAAATATCCCTCTCAGTTACAAATTAGGAATTAATGCCAAATCACTATGCTAGTCAAGTCGCTGTCAATTAAACCCCTCTCAAGATTTAACTGGTTCCCAGGCTCTGTCTGGGAATCAATGTCCAGAGGCTCTGCCTCGCCTGCGAAAATAGAGGCAGAGCCTCCGGATCTGCGTTACCAGGCAGAGCCTGGTAACGAGTAGAATCATTTAGGATTGCTATATGCTAGTCAAGTCGCTGTCAATTAAACCCCTCTCAAGATTTTTAATGGTTTGTACTCTGGCGATCGCCCTTATACTCAGTGGGCCCAATCTAGCCAAAGCCGAATCGCGCGATCGAGCCGTCGATCGATTAACCGATTTATTGTTCTACAAGGTTAATCCTCAACTCAACAATCGCAAACTGCAAGCGGGCGATCGCGACTATATCCTTGAATGGCAGAGATTACGCGCAGAAATCGATCCGCGAGTTAAGCCCGCACAAGAAGTTTGCAATAGTCCCGGCCCAGGAGATACAGGATGGGAATTCACTACAATTAACGGGCAAACATACGAGCAAACCTACGATCGCCTGGCAGATATAATTTTTTATAGCCGTCATCCTCAAATGACAGGGCAGCCAATTAGTATAGGCGATCGAGCCCGCAGCAATGAATGGTTAGCAATTCGACGCGAAATGTATATTTCTAATTGTGGACTATAAAACTAAATTTCACTTCAAAGTCATTTACTTTATAGGTCGTTATGCTAATTAAATCACGGTCAGTGAAGTCTGTATCGAAGTTCTCAGCGGTGTGTGTTTTGGCTTTGGCGCTGGCTATTGCCGGCACTAATCTAGCCAGTGCTGGATCGCGCGATTTAGAATCACGAACTCAAGCTGTCGATAGGTTTACGGATTGGTTTTTTTATAAAGTGAATCCTCAATTAGGAGGTCGCAAATTGCGATCGGACGATTCTTCTGCCTACATCCGCGAATGGAATGCTATTCGCAGTACAGTCGATCGAGAAATGATTGCTACACCAGGAGATTGCGTCGGTGATGCTTACTGGGACTTCGATTATCGTTCTCATGGGCGATCGCTCGATCGGATTGCAGATACAATTTGGGGTATCCGCGATCCATCGGGCGACAAAACTCGTGCAGATATTTCTAAACAAGAATGGAAGAAGCTTCGTAACTCAATAATTAGAGAGCATTTTTGCTATTAATTTGCCATATTTCTCAATCCAATTTAAACAATAAATAACAACAGCGCTCTCAGTTACAAATATTGTTAAAATATAGAATGTGCACCCTGAATCGTATATAAATTCGCCAAAAGGCGAGGAAAACATTCTATAGCAAAACAAAACGATAAAAAAATGGGCCCAGTCACCGCAACAATAACCGTCACCAACGAAGTAGACAAGATGCTAGCAAAAAGAGGGTTCATCCCCGCAGATCAAATACGCTGTATCACCATCGATAACGTCTTAGTCGATACAGGCGCAACTCGACTCTGCTTACCAGCAGATATTATCGCTCAGTCAGCTTTTCCCAGTCTGCAACAGCGGGGTCAACGAACATTATTGCCGATCGCGCGGTGCTGAACCGAGGCGCCCCATTATTGTTATCTAGGGCGTGAAGATTGGAAGTTGATAAGTTTTTCCTCCTATTATTTTTTGATAATTTTTTTAACAAGGTAGAATTAGCCACTGGTTCTCTGTACTCCAAAACTGGTTAACAATAGATAAGTAGGTAGGCGGTGTAAAGTCAGTGCCTTCATCGGTGCTAGCTTCTATGGAGGCAAGCTTGCCCTCTTGAAATTCCAAACCGACGCCGATCGCGAGTTAACTTAGTGCCATTCCGTGTTTATTGCGAACGATCGAACGTTTTAACCTTCGATCGTTCGTTGATAAACGCGATTTTTTGAGAAAGGCGCAAGATGTAAGCGATCGAACTGTTAATACTTAAGGAAAAGTTGGCTTACTAGGCGGAAGCCCAAGAGTAGGCCCAATAGGTGTAGTGTACCCAGGAGGAGAGCCAATGACAAGAGGTGGTGGTGGTGGTTGTGGTGGTCTCCAAGTGCCGCTACCACCATCGTTTGGCAGCCTTCCACCTTGGATGGTTCGAGCTTCATCATCAGTGAGTTCAGAACACGAATCAGAGTCAAACCAATCGATATCGTCAATTTCGAGCGTAGCCATTTAACACCTCACTACTGTTTTTCTGTTGTCTGTTACTCGTGCAAAAAAAGGTTGTTGTGTGCGATCGCTCCCCAATTAAGTTATGTAAGGAAATACATAAGGCCTGGAGGAGCGATCGCGAGTTAACTTAGTGCCGTTCCGTGTTTATTGCGAACGATCGAACGTTTTAACCTTCGATCGTTCGTTGATAAACGCGATTTTTTGAGAAAGGCGCAAGATGTAAGCGATCGAACTGTTAATACTTAAGGAAAAGTTGGCTTACTAGGCGGAAGCCCAAGAGTAGGCCCAATAGGTGTAGTGTACCCAGGAGGAGAGCCAATGACAAGAGGTGGTGGTGGTGGTTGTGGTGGTCTCCAAGTGCCGCTACCACCATCGTTTGGCAGCCTTCCACCTTGGATGGTTCGAGCTTCATCATCAGTGAGTTCAGAACACGAATCAGAGTCAAACCAATCGATATCGTCAATTTCGAGCGTAGCCATTTAACACCTCACTACTGTTTTTCTGTTGTCTGTTACTCGTGCAAAAAAAGGTTGTTGTGTGCGATCGCTCCCCAATTAAGTTATGTAACGGAATACATAAGGGCTGGAAGAGCGATCGCGCGTTAAATTATTGCCGTTCCGCAATAGTTATTGTTGACATTTATGCAGTTTTAGCCTCCAAAAGTTTTACCTTTTCGGCTAAGGCCGATATGGTATTTTGTTGCTCTTTCAGCGCTTGAGTTAACACGGCAACGATATCCATCGGACTGAGCGTTTTTCTGTCAGAAGTTGCCACCAATTCTGGGACATCCTCCGCGATAAATCCAATATGCCGATTTTTGTCGCTATCTGCTTTGAAATTGAACTTAACGGGGTTGAGGTTTTTTAAGGCCTCAACGGCTTCTTTTCCAGAAAGTTCGGCAATATTCTCCTTTAATTCCCTTGAAGAAGAGAGTATCTGGTTCCTGGCATAGACATCGCCTGCGACTCTGACATCGCCATTCGGGTACATTGACAGTACAGGAATAGAGGGTGAAAAATTTCCCGATGCCGAAGTATTAACATCAAAGCGCAAAATAC
>NZ_JAUBTO010000006.1:25757-54638 GCF_036702495.1 Microcoleus sp. C2D2
CAGCATCCAAAGGCATTCGCCAAAGACCCCCTTCAGTTACTGCGCGATCGCTTTCACGGAAGGCTAAAGGAACTGCGCCATCTTCGATCGTAAGACGACCGTATTGAAGTGGATTCGTCGTCCCGATGCCGACGTTGCCGTTTGCATAGACATTGCGATTGGCATAGATATCGCGTGCGCCTCTGAGGTCGCCATTCGGGTACATTGACAGTACCTGAATAGAGGGTGAAAAATTTCCCGATGCCGAAGTATTAACATCAAAGCGCAAAGTACCAGCATCCAAAGGCATTCGCCAAAGACCCCCTTCAGTTACTGCGCGATCGCTTTCACGGAAGGCTAAAGGAACTGCGGAATCTTCGATCGTAAGACGACCGTATTGTAGATTCGTCGTCCCGATGCCGACCTTGCCATTTGGCTGCAACCTCATTATTTCTTGTCCATTGTCAGGGCCTCCATTTGCTGTAAAAATGAATCTGAAGACATCAGAATTAGGATCGTCGCCCCAAGCGATAACAGCATCTTTGCGATTTGTACCTTCATCTTTTAAGCCGAAAAACACATTATCGCTATCCCCAGAAACTAGCGTTCCTCTTACCATCCAAGAGCGGTATCCACCACTACCCGGAGTAGGTAATCCGTCGCCAATATGCAACATTGATTGTGGATTCGGCGTCCCGATGCCAACGTTGCCGTTTGGCTGCAACCTCATTATTTCTTGTCCATTGTCAGGACCTCCGACCTCCGTAAAAATGAATCTGAAGACATCAATAGGATTGTCCCCCCATGCAATCACACCGTCTCGACGGTCGCCACCTTCTTCACGTTTTAAGCCAAAAAAGACATTATCGGTATCGCCAGAAACTAGCGTTCCTCTTTCCATCCAAGAACGGTAACCATTACCCAATGCGTCGCCAATATTTAACAGTGATTGCAGATTGTTGGTCCCAATTCCGACCTTGCCATTTACAAAAAGGTTGCCGTCGATTATTGCGTCATCAGGCGCAAGTTGGTCGGACGCGGTTTCCGGCTGGGCATTCATGTTTCGGTTAGACTTATTTTGATCCGGCAGATTTTGGTCTGACATAATTTCCTCTTTGGTATTGCATAAAAGATGTTGTTCTTGAACTTATTCTGAGCAATGCTGTACCCGATCGACGAGTCCCTTTTTTGAGTGTCACTCATTTGAGGGACAGGATATCCTGGTTTGTTTAGGTAACTACAGTTCCTGTCAGCGATTAGAAGCAGGCTGGTTTACTGCTGTCAAAGTTCGACTGGTTGCGCTTTTCACTCTTTAAGTTTTACGAACGTCGCTACTAATATATGCAACCCTATGGTAATCACGCAGCCGAGATCGTTTCACTACCGATCGAAGACGCGATCGGAGTCGATCTGGCGCTTGTTTCTCATATCTCCATAATGTCTTGAGGAAAAGTCGCTAACTGCTCAATCTCGCTGCTCATTTTGCTCAACTTCACGACTCATTTTGCTCATTTTGCTCAGTTCTATAAGTAAAAACTCACAGTCTCTCTGTAACAAAATCTGACAAAAACTAGGCATAATCCTTTGAGCTAGCGATAATGTAAGTGAAAGTGCAAATTGATTAAGGATGAGCATGGCTTCTCTGAAAATGTCCGCTGAAGGGTTCCAAATTCTTGAAAGAGCTCGACGGCAGAAAGGATGGGACAAAGCAGCAGAAGTCTTGTGCAGCGATGCTTTAACCTCAAAAGCTACTTTGAGACGGTTTTGGGCAAAGCAACCGATTCAGTACGATACATTTATTAGAATCTGTCGGACCTTAGGAATCGAAAATTGGGAAGAAGTTGTCGATCGCACCGTAGAAAATTCTCTCCCCCGTAACAAAGCTGTGCCTTACTCACAGCTTGCAACAGAGGGAACACAAATCCCCAATCCTCGGAGTTTTACTCTGCCGGAAAAGTTGCCCCCAGTTAGAAATTTTGCAGGGCGAATTCAAGAACTCGAAACTATCAAAAATCAACTGCTAGATCCGGATACCAGAGCAATTACAATTACATCCCTCTGCGTTGTGGGTTTAGCAGGTATTGGCAAAACAACTCTCACCTCTCAATTAGTGCGTCAACTTCAATCAGAAACAACACACTTTGCCGCCGTAGCATGGGAATCTTTGCGTTCTGCTACAGGTATTGCCCCTGGTTTTGATTGGATTGTTGACTCGCTGTTGTCTTCCCTCTCCGGCGGCGCAATTACCAGCGCCGCCACCGTTCAAGATGATTATCTAAAAAAAACAGCAAGGCTGATCGACTTACTCAAAAAGCAGCCTTGTTTAATAGTGCTGGATAACGTCGAGACAATCTTGCAAACTGGACAGGCAAGTCGAGCAGGATATTTTGCTGCATCCTACCCTGAATATGCTTGGCTGCTCAAACAGTTAGCAGAAACAGAACATCAAAGCAAAGTCATATTTACCTGTAGGGAAAATTTAGCAGAATTGCCCCGTCGCGCCACTAAAACTATCTCTCTGGACGGATTGGATATCGATGCTGCTGTTGCCATCCTGCAAAGTTTTGAGTTATCAGCTACTCAGTCAGAATTAACTGCACTAGCTGAATCTTATCAAGGACATCCAAAAGCTTTGGAAATGATAGCGGCATTGATTCAAGACGACAGTGAATTTGAAGGAAAAGTAGAGAGGTTTTTGCGCGATCGCAACTGGCTGCTAATTCGAGATATTGAAAATTTAATCGAGGAAGTGTTTGTCCGTTTGAGCGAACCAGAAAAAACTTGTCTGCTGCGAATTTCTGTCTGTCAAACATCAGAATATCCGCTAAATTTTGCAGTAATTGCAGCCCAGATGCCAGAGTTGAGCGAATATGACTTAAAAGAAAACGTCATCCTAGCTTTAAAACGCCGACAATTTCTCGACTACGATCGCCAAATCGAATCTTACCAGTTGCATCCCTTAATTCAAGAAAAAGCTTATCGCTTGCTGTGTCAACATCCTGAAAGTTTCCGCACCGCTAATCAGCAAGCATACCGCTACTTTCTGAACCTTCCCCTGAAGCCTAAAACTGAATGGAAAAGTATTCATGATATTAAACCGCTGCTGTTAGCACACTATCATGCCTGCCAAGCAGAGGATTGGGATGAAGCTGCGAGCGCAATTTCCGATGCTTGCGAGTCTCTGCGCTACTGGAGTCATTTTAAACTCTTGATATATTTGTACAGCAAACTGATACCAGTTGATTGGAAAAAAGGAGGACAATTAGTAACTTCCGCTGCAATTCATATTGATATCTTGTGTAATCTTGGTTTAGTCTACCAGTCGAGCCAACAATTTGATATTGCCAGCGAATATCTACAGGAAGCTTTGTCTATTGCCCGGAAAAATGGAAACAAAAAAGCAGAGGCAACGACTTTGTTTTATATATCAAGAGGTCATGATTATCTAGGAAATCACCAACTTACTATTAAATGTTTGCAGGATTCTTTAGCGATTTGTCTGGAAATTGCAGACTACGAAATTGAATATCAAGTCTCAAATAAACTTGGATACTTTAACTATTATAATGGCAACTATGATTTAGCTATTTCATATTTTAGCCAAGCCTTAAAAGTTGCTTGTCACAACAGCTTTACAGAAGGAGAAGCTCTCGCATTTGCTAATTTAGCTAATACATACATAGGATTGAAAAAGTACGAGTTAGCAATTAATTATTTTAACCAATATATAGCGATAATCTCCCAAAAACAGGAGCCTATTAAATGTACAACTTATCTGCTTAACCTGGTGGGTAATTTTTGTGCAAATATCCACAAATATAAAACGGTAATAACTTGGGTACAAGAACCTTTAAAAAGTTATATGAATGAGGCAGATAAACATGAGGACATATATCCAATCAAAGGTTTAGTTACAGCGCACAATGGACTCGAAGAATATCAAAAGTTTTTCGATATTTTGAGTGAATGTATTAAGCTTGAAAGTGATGGAAATTCCCGGGATAAGGCAAATAAGGTATATAATTTGGGCAAAAAGTTTCAGGAGATAAGAAAAATTGAGCAAGCAATTGAAAATATTCAAAGTAGCGAGATGCTGCTGAACAATATTGACAATAATGCTGGGGGCGATAGTTTGCATACTTTAAAGGTACTCATAGAGTTAGCAAAAACTCTGCTTAAGTGCGTAATTGGCATACAGCCAATGATGCAATATTACCTAAATCAAGCCGAGGAAATTTGTAAAGAACTACAGCTACCCCTGCTGACAGAGATACAAAAAATTCAAGCAGATTTGTAAGAAAATTAACGCATAACGCTCAAGTAAGGTTGGGGATTAAAATACACAGCGAATAATAAGAGAATTACGTTGTTGAGGCGTAAGTTTTGAATTAGTAATGCCAAGCTCGTTTAGCTACTGATTTTGCTAAAATATAAGATGGTGATCCTGCACAGTCACAAGATTATTGAGAAATGTGCAATTGCATTGCGTATCAAAACAAAAGGATAAAAAAATGGGCAGAGTAACCGCAACAATAACCGTCACCAATCACATCGATGAAATTCTGGGAGAAAGAGGGTTCATCCCCGCAGAGCAAATACGCTCTATCACCATCGATAATGTCTTAGTCGATACAGGAGCAACTAGACTCTGCTTACCAGCAAATATTATCAGTCAGTTGGGTTTGCCAATGCTAGGTGAAATCGACGGACATACGGCAATAGGAACCCGAAAATTTCGTCTGTTCAAAGATGTGACTCTTGCGGTAGCTGGACGAGAAGGCAGGTATGATTGTGTAGAAATTCCTGCCGGAGAAGAACCTTTACTCGGCTTAATTCCCCTGGAAGATTTGGGTTTAGAACCCGATTTGAAAAATCAGCGGTTGATTGTTTTGCCGGCAGAGGGAAACCAAAGTTATATTCGGGTGTAAAATTCCTATGGTTTTTGCCATAAATACACTGCCCATTGTCTTTTAGCATGAGGGTGGCGGGTTTACTATATACTTAGTTTTAAACATAGATGGTTGGTAAAACCCGCCCCTACATCGCGCAAATTGTACAGCGCAAATTATACAAGGACGAATCAACCGGATTTGATATGATTAGTAATACCCAGAAATAATATTATATTTTTGCACTAAAATGTCAGTCACTACCCATCAATTAATTCAGTGGAAACAACAAGGGCGACCAATTGTCGCGCTGACAGCTTATGATTATGCGATCGCCCAACTCATCGATAGAGCAGGCGTAGATATCATCCTAGTGGGCGATTCCCTCGCAATGACAGTCTTAGGCTACGACACAACTCTGCCGCTAACCCTCGATGAAATGCTGCACCACGCTAAAGCAGTGCGCCGTGGAGTTAAACAAGGATTAATTGTGGTCGATTTGCCGTTTTTGACTTACCAAGAAAGTCCCCAGCAAGCCATGCACTCGGCCGGGAGAGTTTTGAAAGAAACCGGCGCTCAAGCTGTAAAATTGGAAGGTGGATACCCAGCAATGGCCGCCACAGTTTCGCAGCTAACATCCGCCGGAATTCCGGTGATGGGACACGTCGGTTTAACTCCGCAGTCGGTACACCAAGTCGGCTACAAAAAACAAGGAAAAACCGCCCAAGCAGCCGATCGCATCATAGCAGAGTCGATCGCGCTTCAAGAAGCAGGTGCGTTTGCGATCGTCTTAGAACACATTCCCGCAGACTTAGCCGCTCAAATTACCCAAAAATTAACTATTCCCACCATTGGTATCGGCGCGGGGCCGCACTGCGACGGCCAAGTTTTAGTTACTTCCGATTTGTTGGGACTTTCTGAAAAACAGCCGCCTTTTGCGAAAGCTTACGCCAATTTGCGAGAAACAATTACCCAAGCTGTGAAAGATTATTCCCTCGAAATTAGAGAAGGCAATTTTCCCGAATAGGTTCTTAGTGAGGACTTTCCTTCTTAAAAATGAGGAATAAAGTCCTCACTACCAACCTAATTTACACTTTCGGCTGACCCTCTTCTTCTCGATCCTTCTCCTTATCAACAGCTTCATCATCAGATTGACTGATGCCATCCTTAAAACTACGCAAGGTTTTCCCCAAGGCATTTCCTAACTCAGGAATCTTCTTGGGGCCGAAAATTAAAATAGCGACCACCGCAATAATGCCCATTTCGGGCAATCCCAGACCAAACATACAAAATCTCCCGTAAAACTTGCTGGCTCGGCAAGTCGATATGCTGATATCCTTAAAAGTATCTACCTTTTTTCCTGCATCGTGCAACAGTAGAATCAAGTTTTATTAAGCTATCGGCCGCTAAATAGGAATGTTAGAAATATCCCAGCCTTCTCTGCGCGACCAACAGCACCATCTCATCCGCGATTTAGCAGATCGGATGGAAGCAGTATGGCATCGCTATCTCGACCTCGAACCCTACCACCTGCCCGCTGAGTTGGGATACGTAGAAGGGCGCCTGGAAGGAGAAAAACTGATCATTGAAAACCGCTGCTATCAAACGCCCCAGTTCCGCAAAATACATCTCGAACTCGCTAAAGTCGGGCCGCTGCTGGATATCCTGCACTGCGTGATGTTTCCCAGACCGAATTATGCTTTGCCGATGTTCGGTACGGATATAGTAGCAGGCAAAGGCAAAGTTAGCGCCGCGATCGCAGACCTTTCTCCCCTCAATCCCGATCGAACTTTGTCGGAAACCTACCGAACCCAACTGGAAAGTTTGCAGATCGACCAATTTTCTTGTCCCCGCCAAATTCCCGAATGGGGGGATATTTTCTCAGAATTTTGTCTGTTTGTGCGGCCAGAGTCTCTCGAAGAAGAAACCCGGTTTTTGGATATTGTTCAATCCTACGTTGAAATTCACTGCCAACAGGCAGTAGCTTGCGAACCAGTCTCCGCAGCCGAAGGATCGAAAATTCTAGACGCTCAAATTTACTACTGCACCCAGCAGCAACAAAACGACAAAACCCGCCGCGTACTCGAAAAAGCTTTCGGTCAAGATTGGGCCGAACATTACATGACCGAGGTGCTTTTTGATTTCCCTAAATAGCTTAAAAGTGTTTACAATACTTCACAGTAGGTGAAGAAAACTTAATGAGGAAATCACCTACTTTATAAGTCATGGGCAAGGAATCACGTGTCAAGGATAAATCATTTTTAAAACCCCCAGGGCGAGGAGTCATCGGTTTAGCGATCGCTGCTACTGTTATTACCGCAGGAGTGGGTTTTTGGCAAGTATCTCAACTTAGAAAAGCCGAAGAGTTAAAGGCAGCGGCTGCAAGGGCTGCTGCAACTCCCGCCCCCACCCCCAGCGTTACCGCTTTGGGTAGGTTGACTCCAGAGGGGGAAGTTATCAAATTGTCAGCCCCTTCAGCGTCGGAGGGAGCAAGAATAGAACTCTTGCAGGTGGAAGAGGGCGATCGAGTCAGTAAAGGACAAATCATAGCAGTTCTAGATACGCGCGATCGGTTCCAAGCAATCCTCCAACAAGCCGACAAAGAAGTCAAAGTCAAACAAGCAGAATTAGCGAAAATTAAAGCAGGCGCAAAAACAGGCGTTGTCGGCGCCGGGAAAGCAGAAGTTGCCAAGTTTGAAGCACAAGTGCAAAGAGAAACCGAAGGCGAAGCAGCCAATGTCGCCCGCTTAGAAGCTCAACTGCGAAGAGAAACCGAAGCCGAACAAGCTAACGTCGCCAAATTCGAGGCCGCGCTGCAAAGAGAAATCGAAGCCGAAGAAGCTAATCTTGCCAAATTTGAGGCACAACTCCAAAGACAAACAGAGGTGCAGCAATCCAAATTGGCTAGACTAAAAGCTCAATTGCGCGGCGAAATAGCCTCTCAAAACGCTACAGTCGATCGGCTAAAAGCCGAATTGAAAAACGCCGAAGCTGAGGAACAACGCAATAAAGAACTCTCAGAATCAGGTGCAATTTCTGCCTCCGCCTACGACACCAAACGCTTAGTAGTAGAGACGGCTCGCCAGAGAGTCAAAGAAGCTCGAGCTATCTTAAATAAAACCGTACAAACTTTACAAGAGGAGATAGTTGAAACTCAAGCCACATTAAAACAAACAGTAGAAACCGGCAAGCAGGAAATCAATCAATCGCGAGCCAATCTCAAACGCAAGTTAGAAACAGGCCGGCAGGAAGTTAACCAAGCTAGAGCCACCTTAAATCAAACGATAGAAACCGGTAGAGAACAAATCAATCAAGCCGAAGCAATACTCAAACAAAAAGCAGAAACCGGCCAAGAACAAATCAATCAAGCCAAAGCAAATCTCGACCAAATTGCCGAAGTCCGTCCCGAAGACGTGCAAGCCGCCCAAGCCACCGTCGAAAGTGCGATCGCCACAAAACAAAAAGCTCAAGTAGACTTAAACTTAAGCTACGTCAAAGCACCCGTATCCGGCTACATTCTCAAAGTTCACGCCCGACAAGGAGAAGGCATCAACACTCAAGACGGCATCGTAGAACTAGGCCGCACCGACCAAATGTATGCCGTAGCAGAAGTTTACGAAACCGACATCGAAAAAGTGCGAGACGGGCAGCGCGCTACCGTCACCAGCCCCGTATTTGCAGGCACTTTGGAAGGAACAGTCGCTCGCATCGGCAAACAAATCGGCAAAAAAGATGTCCTCAATACAGACCCTGCAGCCGACACCGATGCTAGAGTTGTCGAAGTAAGAATTCGCCTCGATCCGGAATCGAGCAAGAAAGTTGCAGCCCTAACAAACTTGCAGGTTGATGTCAAAATAAATATCTAAATTTTACGTTGACAGGACTTACGCATGGGGACTCAAGAAACCTGTTTTTTTACCGAGATTAAGGGTTTGAATCAAATATAAGGGTAAAAAAAACCGTTTCTCAACACCCGTGCTTAAGTCCTAAAATTATTCAATCCCAAACCCAAAATCTCAAATCTAAAATCGGATGATTATGGCAAAAATACCGCTAGCTTGGGCACAGTTAACCAGCGAAAAAATGCGCTTAGTAATCGCGCTAGCCGGCATTGGCTTCGCCGACTTGCTGATGTTTATACAGTTCGGGTTTAGAGATGCACTATTGGAAAGTGCCGTCAGCTTTCATGCACAGCTAAAAGGCGATATTTTCATCACCAGCACCCAGTCAACGGCTTTAATAGCCATGAAAAGTTTTCCCCAGCGGCGTTTGTATCAAGCTTTGAGTTTTAATGGCGTTACAGGAATTAGCCCGGTATATATAGGCTTTGGTTTGTGGAAAAATCCCGCCCCAGACAAAAGCAATACCCGCCAACTGATGGTAATCGGTTTTGACCCCGCTCATCCCATCTTTGAAATGCCGGAAGTCCAAGATAATTTGGACAAAATCCAACTTTCCGATGTCGTTTTATTCGATCGAGCTTCGCGGCCGGAGTTTGGGCCAGTAGCAGAATATTTCAACCAGGGAAAGCCTGTGCAAACTGAAATAGATAACCGCAGCGTTACTGTAGAGGGGTTATTTACTTTAGGAGCATCTTTCGGTGCTGATGGCAATATTATTACTAGCGATTTGAACTTTATACGGATTTTTCATAGGAGAAGAAGTAGAGGTTTAATTGATATCGGAATTGTTCACTTGCAGCCGGGAACAGATGTCAAAGCGGTGATTGCAAAAATGAGGGCAACTTTACCGCAAGACGTGACAATTGCTTCTAAAGAAGAGTTTGTAGCTTTTGAGAAAAAATATTGGGAAGAAAGCACGGCGATCGGATTTATTTTTACTCTCGGCGCGGCAATGGGGTTTATCGTTGGAATCGTGATTGTCTATCAAATTCTCTATACTGATGTTAATGACCATTTGCCAGAATACGCTACGTTAAAGGCGATGGGATATAAAGACGGTTACTTTTTGAGTGTGGTTTTTCAAGAGGCTTTAATTTTGGCAATCCTTGGTTATCTGCCAGGACTTGGGATTTCTGTGGGGCTATACGGTTTAGCTAGAACAGCTACGAATTTACCGATGTACATGAATTTGGGAAAAGTTGTAACTGTGTTTACAATGACAGTGATCATGTGTTTTGTGTCGGGGGCGATCGCAGTTAGGAAGTTGCAGGCCGCTGACCCGGCGGATATTTTTTAAGGAAGGAAGAACACGGATTTTGACAGGGATACACCGATTGAAGCAGGAGGAATTATCAAATAAAAAACAACAAGTAACAAATAAGAAATAACTCATAACTATGAAGACTTTACCAGTTGTCTCGATTAAAAATCTCAATCATTCTTTCGGCGAAGGTCAACTTCGCAAACAGACATTATTTGACATCAACCTCGAAATTTATCCGGGCGAAATCGTGCTGATGACTGGGCCTTCTGGGTCTGGTAAAACAACATTATTAACCTTGATTGGAGCTTTGCGATCGATCCAAGAAGGTAGTCTTAAAATTCTCGGTCAAGAATTGCGGGGAACGGGGAAAAATAAATTAGTTAAAGTCCGCCGCGACATCGGCTATATTTTCCAAGCTCACAATTTGCTCAAATGCTTGACAGCTAGGCAAAACGTGCAAATGTCTTTAGAACTGCACAGCCATCTTTCTCGCCAAGAAACTAATGATAAAATAGAGGGAATGCTGCAAGCTGTAGGCTTGGGAGAAAGAATGGATTATTACCCGGACAGCCTTTCTGGCGGACAGAAACAAAGAGTTGCGATCGCCCGGGCGTTAGTGGGCCAGCCGAAATTAGTATTAGCAGACGAACCCACAGCAGCACTAGACAGTAAATCAGGTCGAGATGTGGTAGAAATTATGCGAGGTTTGGCCAAAGAACAGCAGTGCACTATTTTGCTTGTCACCCACGACAACCGCATTTTAGACATAGCCGATCGCATTATTCACATGGAAGACGGCTACCTCGCACAAGATACATCAACAGCGGCTGCCACAGGCGTTCTTTCGGGAAAATAAAATTAATCCACCTCAACTTATTTCCGAGAACCGGGACGCTTTCCTCCTACCTTAGCAGGACTTTTTGTCCCACCTTTGGCTGGACTTTTAGAACTACTTTTGCCGCTTTTTGGGCTTTTCGCTACTGCCAACTGGCCCTCAGCCTCATTTGCAGGTCTGCCGGTAGGCGTTCTCGTAGTCCTAAAGGTAACATTCACCCCTTCATTCGACTGTTCCAGCACCAACATCGGCGTCGGCTTTGCTTTTTGATCCCACTCAATATGAACGATCCGACCTTGAATTGTCGGCTGCCAACTGTCGTGGTCGTCTGAAGGACTCAGATAAGTTTCCAAACAGTCAATAATTTGATTAATTGTCGCCGATGTTGCCTGAGTCGGCAGTTTCATCAGCTTAATTTGAATCCGAAACAGCACTCGTTTTTCTATTTTTACGGCGGGATCGCCAGTTTCGTATTCGATATCAAACATCGAATCCACTTGCCTGCCGGTGCCGGCATTCCCGTTTTTATCTCCCACTGCACCCTGAGTCGGACGCAGGGCAATACTAATTTTTTCTTTGACTTTTACCTTGATCTGATTCACAATGGCAAAGTGAAAGACTTCTTCCGCCATCCGCATTCTCAGGTAGTCTAAATTAAAGTCTCGCGAGTGGATAAGGTCGGGATTCTTTTCCATCTTTGATATGGTTTCCAGAGCCATTTTGTATTTTTTCTGGAGCTCTCGAGTTCTAAACTCCTCAAATTTGAGCTTTTTGCTCAAATCGCCGAGTTTTAGCTTGGTAAACACCGCTAAACCGAGAAGCAATAACAACATTAATCCCGACCCTCCCATCAAGAGTTGGTCTGAGGACGGATTTCCGGGTTTAGCCTGTTTAGGTTTGGGAGAGGCTACTGCCAACCTTGGTTCTACAAGGATTATTTGGGTTGACATGGGCTTTTAAAGGGTAAAATTTGACGCTATATTTATAACAGGAGTCCAGAGTAGAGCTGGTAGTGCAACTGGATCAACCAACATTGACATCATTCCACCATCATCTTGGTACAACTGGATTTCTGCAACAGGAGTACGCACCCTCTAATTGATACTTTATCTTTAACTGCAAGCAGGTTTCCGAAATATCGGAAAATCCCGCGCTGGCATTGGCAAAAAGAAACCGTGAATAGTCTGTAATATATTATACCAATACAGCTAAAAAAAAATGTTTCTTCGGCGGTCTCCGTTTCTAGCAAAATAAAAAGTAATACACATAAATTAATAGTAACTCTGGGAGCTAGCAGCGGAAAACATCAAGGAGAACAGCCGTGAGCCCGGACGATCGAGGGGCGGACGTTGGGAGGGTGCTAATTGCTACTGTTCCATCGCGGACGCGGTGCAAGCCCACGGGGTGGCTTGGGGTGAAAATCGAGCTGTGGTGCGATCGAACAACGTCTCCTTAGCTAAGATTACAGCTAATACCACCCATATTCGATCGTGACTTACGAACCCCTGCACCACAAATATCGCCCTCAGACATTTGCCGAATTAGTCGGTCAAGAGGCGATAGCCCAAACCCTCACCAGCGCCATCCTACAAGAGCGCATAGCACCAGCATATCTATTCACCGGCCCCAGAGGCACAGGTAAAACCTCTAGTGCCAGAATTTTCGCCAAATCTCTCAACTGTATTTCTACAGTTGCCCCCACCCCGACACCCTGCGGCAAATGCAACGTTTGCCAAGAAATTGCCCGAGGTTCGACACTAGATGTCATCGAAATTGACGCCGCCAGCAACACCGGAGTAGATAACATTCGGGATTTGATCGAACGATCTCAATTTTCCCCCGTACAGTGCCGCTATAAAGTATATGTAATTGACGAAGTTCATATGCTCAGTACCCAGGCATTTAATGCCTTATTAAAAACATTAGAAGAACCGCCAGATCGCGTTGTATTTGTTCTCGCCACAACCGACCCACAAAGAGTCTTGCCAACCATCATCTCTCGCTGCCAAAAATTTGATTTTCGCCGCATCCCCCTCGACTCAATGATTGCTCACTTACACAAAATTGCCAAATTAGAAAATATCAATATTGCTAGCGATGCAGTACAAATGATTGCTCAGCTAGCCCAAGGAGGTCTGCGAGATGCCGAAAGTTTGCTCGACCAACTGAGCTTATTTCCCGGTCAAGTAACAGTCGAAAAAGTTTGGGATTTAGTTGGCGCCGTCCCAGAGAATGACTTAATGGAGTTGCTGCAAGCTATTAAAAATGATAACCCTACAGCATTAATAGACATGACCCGCCACCTCATGGATCGCGGTCGGGAACCGCTAATCGTGCTGCAAAGTCTCGCGAGCTTTTACCGAGATTTGCTAATAGCCAAATCTGCACCAGAACGGTCAAATTTAGTAGCTTTAACCGATGCAACTTGGGGCAAACTTTGCAATTTTGCCCTGAATTGGGAAACCGAGTTAATTTTGGCCGGTCAGAAACATTTGCAAACCCATGAAGTGCAAATAAAAAATACCACTCAGCCGCGTTTGTGGCTGGAAGTAACGCTATTGGGATTGTTGCCCTCAGCAATTAGAACTCAGCCACAACCAACAGCCGAACCAGCTAAAAATATTGCTCCATCACAAATTCACCCCCCCCAGCCCCCCCAAGCTTCGGGGGGGAAGCAGACATCTAATATCGAACCGCCTCCCGCTGCCAATTCGCAAAATCCTCCGCCTCACTCGCAGCCTGTGGCTAATCGAACAGAAAGCACACCTCCTGCAGCGATTCCCGCACCTGTACCAACTGCGGAAACGAATCAAACAAATTATTCACCGACTAATTCAGGCGATGAAATCGATTTAAATCGAGTGTGGGAACAGGTACTTGACCGCGTGCGACCGCATGGCACTCAATCGCTGCTTCGCCAACATGGACAGCTAGTAATTTTTAGCAATGATGCTGCTTATGTTAAGATTAGTTCGCAGCCGTTGCTCGATATGGTTAAAGGCAGAGTAGCTAATATTGAAGAAGCTTTTTTGCAAGTTTTTAACCGTCGAGTAACAGTAAAACTGGGCTTGACAAATCCCGCTGAAACTAATAGTTCCCGCCCCAAGGATTTGCCAACTTCTAACGGACGTGTTGGCGAAAATCCCAGGAATTCTAATCCTGTGAGTGATGCGAATCAACAGGTGCAGCACTCGGCGGATTCTGAGATTTTCGATGATTTTTCTAGGGATGAGGGAGAGGAACAAAAATACCCGCCAGCGGCTGAAAATACTGCCGTTAATCTGCCGGCAATTTCCGAAGTGCGATCGCCCACAAACGGTTCTACAGACTCTCAGAATGACTCTAAAGATCGGGCTGTAGCGGTGCGTGATGACGCGCGAAATGTCGCAAATTCGGCTAGGCAATTGGCTGATATGTTTGACGGGGAAGTAGTCGATTTGTCGGATGACTTGGAGATTTGGGAGTCGGAAACTTTTAGATTGGAATCTGAGGAAAATTTTCCTGAGTTGTCTTCTGACTCAGATGAAGATGATTCCATAGTCTGCGGGTTCTGAGATTCCTGATGATTTTTTGGGAAAGGATGGAGAAGAGCAAAAAGACTCTTCAGCGGCTGAAAATACCGCCGCTAATGTGCCCCTAATGTCCGAAGTGCGATCGCCCACAAACGGTTCTACAGACTCTCAGAATGACTCTAAAGATCGGGCTGTAGCGGTGCGTGATGACGCGCGAAATGTCGCAAATTCGGCTAGGCAATTGGCTGATATGTTTGACGGGGAAGTAGTCGATTTGTCGAATGACTTGGAGATTTGGGAGTCGGAAACTTTTAGATTGGAATCTCAACCGGATTTTTCCGAGTTATCTCCTGAGTTAGGTGAGGATGATTTCATAGATTGTTGACAACTCTCCGCCCTAGAAGGGCAGAGATTCTTGTATCATTCAGTCCACTTAATAAGTACAGCTTCCTGTACTTACCAGAGATGGTTCTGTCCTCAAGCTTTCGACTCATTGCAGAGTCTTGTTCCCGTGTGCCCCACGGTACAATTCAAAACCCAAAATACTGGTTTCTCTGGTACTTGTTGCTCGAAGTTTTTACCCGCACAAGCTTTTCTGCGCGGAACCCCATAACTTCAGTTTTCAAGGTGCGTTGCCTTCAGGCGACTGGGTTTTTAATGTGGTTGAATACCCTAGCCACATTGCAATATTATCACGACCAAGAATAAAAAGTCGTCCTAAAAGGACGAGGCTTTAGACCCTGTAATTTTCGGTAAATCTATGCTTGCGGGAGCGAAATGTGCAAAATTTCGCCGATCGCACAAAATCCAGCACGGGTGTAAACTCGGAATTCCTCCTCGTGTCCCGCCATCAAAAACGCCACTGCAACACCCGCGTCGAAAGCTTCTCGCACCAGCCGGGCCGTCAAAGCCCCTGCTATGCCCCGCCGGCGGAAAGGGACGCGCACGCCGATACCGGCGATTTCTGTCGTCTGATGTGCCGGCACAGTACACATTCCAGCCCCCGCAGGTTCGCCCGTTGCTGCTAGGCGAGCGAGTACGGCGATGCCACCTGCAGCCAGAGTTTTCCGAAGACTGTCAACGTCTTCAGGGGTTGGTGCAGCCTCTGTGAAAGCCTCGTGTTGCACCGCGGCTGTACCGAGGATCTCGGCTTCGGAAACTGGCACAATCAGTTCGATGTCCGGGGGGAGGGGAAGCAATTTCTCGGAACCCGGAGTGCAAGTCATCAGCGGCAAGCGTCCCTCAACGGTGAAACCGGCGGATATCAGCGTTTCTTCGACAGCAGGGGCTAGTTTCGCGACATACTCCAAACGCGGCTTTCGCCCGCGCACAGAGTACGCAGCGATTAGGGCCTTAACATCGGCGAGGGAGGGTGCGGCGCCGTCGTCGGGAATCGAATAATTGAGATAAGGGTTGGCGCTGTGGCGACTGAAGGTAGCGAGGAACGGCCCGATCCGCTCGGTGTCACGCTGCTGGCTCGCGGCAAAGCGCAGGTATGATTGAATGCGAGATTCCATAGGTGGCTGTGCTGAAAACCTTGCTTTTAAGCTGACTCTGGCTTGGGCAGCGAAGACGGAAGTACCAACAGCTCGGCGGTCGATCGCTTCTCGACCATTTCCTTAGTAATCGTACACCGGGCAACATCCTTGCGCGACGGCAACTCGTACATCACATCCAACATCAATTCTTCGACAATTCCCCGCAGCGCCCGCGCTCCTGTTTTGCGGCGGTATGCTTCCTGGGCGATCGCCCGTATCGCATCCGGCTTAAAGTCCAACTGCACATTATCCATCTTCAGCAGCTTTTGATACTGCTTAACCAAAGCATTGCGCGGCTCAGTCAAAATCGCCATCAGCGTTTCCTCATCCAGCGGCTCTAACACCGCCGCCACCGGCACCCGCCCAATAAACTCAGGAATCATCCCAAACTTCACCAAATCATCCGGTTCCAGTTGCTTGAGTACATCAGCAGCCCGCTTTTCCTTCGGCTGAGCTTCTCCGGGCTGAATAAAACCCATTGACTTTTTACCCGTTCTCTGCTCTATCACTTTCTCTAGACCGACAAAAGCGCCGCCGCAAATAAACATGATATTGCTGGTATCAATTTGGATGCAGTCTTGATAGGGATGCTTGCGGCCGCCTTGGGGAGGTACATTGGCGATCGTCCCCTCCAGCATTTTCAACAGCGCCTGCTGCACGCCTTCCCCAGACACATCCCGGGTAATCGAAGGATTTTCGCTCTTGCGGGCTATTTTGTCAATTTCATCAATATAAATAATTCCGCGCTGCGCCTCTTCCACGTCCATATCTGCCACTTGCAGCAGCCGCAGCAAAATATTTTCCACATCTTCCCCGACATAGCCCGCTTCCGTCAGCGTCGTCGCGTCAGCCACCGCAAACGGCACGTCTAGCATATCCGCCAAAGTCTGAGCCAGCAGAGTTTTTCCGCACCCGGTCGGCCCGATTAACAAAATATTCGATTTTTGCAGTTCTACTTCTTCCGGCGGGTGCTTGCCGCTATTTTTTGCATGGATAAAGCTGAGGCGCTTGTAGTGGTTGTAAACTGCCACCGAGAGCACCTTTTTCGCCTCATCTTGCCCGATGGCGTTTTCGTCGAGGTAATTTTTAATTTCCCTCGGCTTCGGAATTTGGCTCATCGACATACTTTTGCCCGAGGTAGCGCGGCGCTTTTGCGTCGTTTCCTGCTTCGGAGCCACCGCCGCTGGGGGCACTGCACTCGAATCGAACAACTCCTCATCTAAAATTTCATTGCACAAGTCAACGCATTCGTCGCAGATATACACCCCTGGGCCTGCGATCAACTTGCGCACTTGCTCTTGAGACTTGCCACAAAAGGAACATTTTAGATGGGAGTCGTACTTAGACATAACAGCCTCTTAATTCAGTGCAGTGACATTCTCTCCCGCCGTCGGAAGGTTTTCCTTTTCGATAACTCGATCGACCAAACCGTAATTTTTGGCTTCCTCGGCCGACATAAAAAAGTCGCGCTCTGTATCAGCCTCTAATTTGTCGAGCGGTTGACCTGTGTGGTGCGCTAACAGTTCATTCAGCTTACGCTTATGATAAAGGATTTCCTTGGCTTGAATCTCAATATCAACTGCTTGACCTTGAGCGCCTCCGAGTGGCTGGTGAATCATAATCCGGGAACTCGGAAGAGACATCCGCTTCCCGTGGGCTCCTGCTGTCAGCAGAAATGCGCCCATACTCGCTGCCAAACCGTAACAAATCGTCACCACATCAGGGCGGATTTGCTGCATTGTGTCATAAATTGCCATGCCGGCCGTCACCGACCCACCGGGGGAATTAATGTACATTTGGACATCTTTTTCTGGGTCTTCGGCATCTAGATACAATAGCTGAGCCACTATCGAGTCAGCAACTTCGTCGGTTACGGGAGTTCCTAAAAACACAATTCGCTCCCGCAGCAAGCGCGAGTAAATGTCAAAGGCCCGCTCGCCCATCCCCGACTGTTCTAGTACCATCGGCACTACATTGCTGGGGCGGTCGCTGACATCAAAATCGTTATAGCTTGTAATTAGGTAATTGGAAGATTGAGATACAACCATAAGACACCAGTCAAGGATTCTAGACAATTTACTGCTGCTGATTTTGCTTTAAATTAAGCCGCCAGCTTTTAACTATTATGCCTCGGATGAACGGATATCGGGGGAATGCCGAGTTTTGAGTGTGTGAGATGGCTTTCTGTGTTCGGCAAGGGCGCGGGCGTGACTCGCAAGGCTCGCGGCGGGGTGAATGAGTTAAAAGACCTACTTGTAAATCATCGCTGCTTCTAGTGGACACCCGAAGCTTGTAGTAAGGATGGTGTGCGCGGTACGCACCTGGAGCTTGCAGTTAAGGATCGGGTGCGCCGTTAAAATCACGGTTGACTTCATGCCCCCAATTAAGCTGTTGCGGCATTTAAATTGTATGCCAAAAACAATCAAAGTCTTGTGGGGTGGGCGTCCCGCCCGCCCTGAATATACAATTTAAATGCGCGACAGCTTAGGACATTTGAACACCTTAAGTTCTATTCTTCGCCTAGGACTTCCACTTCGACGCTCGTGGCTGCTTCTGCTGAATCTTCAGCGTCTGATTCTTCTGATTCTGCTGCTGCGGGATTCAGAGAGCCTTCAGGTACGAGTTCGATTGTCCCTTTTTCTTCCAACCATTTCAGGGTTTTTTGTTTTAGCAAGTCTTCCCTGACAAATTCTTGCAACCTTTGGGGGTCAAAATCTCCTTTGGGAAACTGCTTTCTGACTTTTGCTACTTCTGCTGCTACTTCTGCGTCTTCCACAGATAAGGATTCTAGCTTAGCTACTTCTGCCAGAGCTAGAGTCTGCTTTAGCCGAGCGACTGCTTCCGGGCGCGAGCGTTCCCGCATCGGGCCCATATTTTCTTCAGTAAACAGTTGGTTGATATCTATGCCGTAATTTTTCAATTGGACGGCTTGTTGATTCAGCAAATAATCGATTTCGCGATCGAGCATTGTTTCGGGAATTTCCACTTCTATTAGCTGCTCGAGGGCTGCTGATATAGCTTTTTCCTTATTAGCTGAGGTCTTGTTTTCTTGCTCTGCTTTAAACCTAGTTTCGAGGGATGCGCGGAGTTCTGCTAAAGTTTCAAACTCGCTGACTTCTTGGGCGAAGTCGTCGTCCAACTCCGGCAATTCTTTTTCCTTAAGTTCTTTGAGGGTTATCGTAAAGACTGCCGGTTTTCCCGCTAATTCTTCACTGCTATACTCATCGGGGAACTGAACAGAAACTTCTCTGGTTTCTCCCGGATTCATCCCGATCATGCCTTGGATAAAGCCCGGCACAAACTGATTTTCCGACAATTCTACTTGAAAATCTTCTGCTTGACCGCCGGGAATTTCTGCGGGAGTTTCGCCTTCGGGTGCTTCCGCAAATCTACCGGAGAAATCAACCAAAGCCGTGTCTCCCAACTGAGCCGGCCGGCCTTCTGCGGGGATTAAAGTAGCTTTGTCCGATCGATATTTTGCCAATACCTCATCTACCTGAGCCTCATCATACTTAGCTTCTTCTGCTTGAAGCTGCAAACCTGTGTACTGGCCCAATTTCACTTCTGGTTGTACGTCAACCTTAGCCGAAAAAATCAGAGGCTGTTCTGGATCGAACTTAGCTAGTAATTCTTCAAACTCGCTGCGCAGTTCAAAACTGCCAATTGCCGGAATTTTTTCTTGTTCGAGGGCTTTTTGCAGCGAATCATTAATCAAATTTTCCAAAGCCGTCGCCTTCAAGCGAGTCTGGCCCAGGCGCTGCAGCAAAACTTGGCGGGGAACTTTGCCTTTGCGGAACCCAGGAATATTGACCTCGCGAGCGAATTGTTTAATTACTTGCTCGTAAGCTTGTTTTGATTTTTCTGATGGAATTTCGATTTCCAGACCTATTTGGCTGGCTGGAAGTTTTTCCTGGGTTACTTTCATCGGCTTTTTTGATATTTAACAATAGTAATAAAATACATACAAATCTGACTTTGCCTGCATTTTAATTTTGTACGCTTTGACTCGTAACGGCACAACTACAAACACCTTTACCGGATGAGACTGTCAGTCATTGCCGGCTACTTTTTTGGCTCTTGCCAAATAGTTTTGGTTTGAGGATACTAGCTTTTGCTGCTAGGAATGTGGAGGTTAAGTCCACTAATTGCCGATGCACCATAGCACATATCGCCCTGTGATGTCAATCTTGCCGGCCTCCGGGCCCTGTCAAAGTGAATGGATGCGCCTGCTAAAATGCAGATAGATCGCAAAACCTAAGCGGATGCGGATTGGGCGCGGGCGATCCTCTTCGAGGGCAACGCTTGCGGCAAAAGATGCTAAACTGGCATTGGGTTCGATCGCACGGCTCAATCGGGAAGTCCGATCGCCCGTTTCGGTTAACTGCACCACGGTCATCCTCTCATGCTCCTGATGTCGCATAACATTAATTAAGTTTGATATTGAGAATTGCAGTTATTTAAATTTTTGATTTCGATCGTTGAAACTATAATTTGTGGAGGAAAGTAATTTGTCTCAATCCTATCGAGTTGCCATTTTAGGAGCCACCGGCGCAGTCGGGGCCGAGTTGCTAGAACTCTTGCACAGCAGGAGTTTTCCGATTTCTAAATTGAAGCTTCTGGCTTCGGAGCGTTCAGCAGGCACTACCTTGCCTTTTGGTGGCGAGATGCTGCCGGTCGAAGCAGTTTCGGGGCGATCGTTTGATAATGTAGATCTGGTGCTCGCCTCTGCCGGCGGCTCTACTTCTAAATTGTGGGCTCCGCAAGCGGTGGCAGCCGGAGCAGTGGTCATTGACAATTCTAGCGCTTTCCGCATGGATGCGACGGTACCGCTAGTGGTTCCAGAAGTCAATCCCCAAGCGGCGGCAGCTCACCGAGGTATAATTGCTAATCCCAACTGCACGACGATTTTGATGGCAGTTGCCGTTTGGCCGCTTCACAAAGTTAGGCCGGTACAGCGCATAGTTGTAGCGACTTACCAGTCTGCCAGCGGGGCGGGGGCGAGGGCAATGGAGGAAATGAAAGCTCAAGCAAGAGCAATTTTGCAGGGGGAAACGCCCAAAACCGATATATTTCCCTACCCCTTAGCATTTAATTTGTTTCCGCACAATACGCCGATTAACGATTTGGGGTATTGTGAAGAAGAGATGAAAATGGTAAACGAAACTCGGAAGATATTTGGTACGGACGAGATTAAAATTACGGCAACTTGCGTGCGGGTTCCCGTACTCCGCGCTCATTCGGAAGCAATTAATCTAGAGTTTGCAGAGCCTTTTAGCGCGATCGAGGCCAGGGAAATCTTAAAGCAGGCAAGCGGGGTTAAGGTGGTAGAAGACTGGCAAGCTAATTATTTCCCGATGCCTGTGGAGGCCAGCGGTAAGGATGAGGTGTTAGTCGGCAGGATTCGCCAAGATATTTCTCACCCCTGCGGGTTGGAGATGTGGCTGTCTGGCGATCAAATTCGCAAAGGGGCGGCTTTAAATGCGGTGCAGATAGCTGAGTTGCTGGCCCAAAAAGATTTGTTGCGAACCCCAGTGGCCGCAGCTTCTAATTAGGGGGAACCCTCGCAACTTGAAAATTGAAATTGGGGATTTTAGATAAACCTTTCATCTGAAATCAAAAATTTAAAATCAAAAATCAACAGTCTAAAATCGGAGAAAGTGTGGTAAAGTTTGGACGGGTTCTGACTGCAATGATTACGCCGTTTAAGGAAGACGGCAGCGTTAACTATGCGGTAGCAGAACAATTGGCAGTTCATTTAGCCGATCGCGGTACGGATAGCTTGGTAGTGTGCGGCACAACCGGCGAGTCTCCCACTATGACCTGGGATGAAGAGTACGAATTATTTCAGGTGGTACAAAAGGCGGTGGCCGGTAAGGCGTTGGTAATCGCAGGAGCCGGATCGAATTCTACACTAGAAGCAGTAGCAGCTACCCAAAAAGCAGCTAAACTGGGGTTAGACGGCTGTTTGCAGGTGGTTCCTTATTACAACAAGCCGCCGCAAGAAGGTTTGTACAATCATTTTCGGGCGATCGCGCAATCTGCTCCCGAATTGCCTATAATGTTATATAACATCCCCGGTCGCACTGGTCAGAATATGTTGCCGGAGACGGTGGCTCGATTGGCAGAAATCCCCAACATTGTGGCCGTAAAAGAAGCAAGTGGCAACTTAGATCAAGCAAGTCAAATTAGGTGCTTGACATCCCCTGAATTTGCCATCTATTCTGGAGATGATTCCCTAACTTTGCCCATGTTGGCGGTAGGAGGATCTGGTGTAGTTAGCGTAGCCAGCCATCTGGTAGGAGAGCAACTGCAACAGATGATCGAAGCTTTCGAGGTCGGTCAAGTTCAAGTCGCTACCCAGATTCACTTGCAACTTTTTGACCTGTTTAAAGCTCTTTTTCTCACCACAAATCCCATTCTCGTCAAGACAGCTCTCAAACTTCAAGGCTGGGATGTAGGCTCCACCCGTCCGCCCCTGTGCGATCCGCCCGTTGAGATGACTCAAAAGTTAAAGGACGTACTGAGCCAGCTAGCCACAGTATCAGCTATCTAGACAGGCGAGAACGAGTTTTCAGACAACTGAATATTGGTTGTGATAAGTCATTAGTTCTTAGTCATTAGTCTTTAGTAATTAACTGTTAGTAATTAGCTAACAGTCAAAAAATAAAGACTGAGGATTAAAGGCTGAAGGCAAAAGACAACTGACTGTAGGGGAGAGTAACACCCCCAGGGGAGTTTTCCATAAATATTTGGAAAAAAATCGCCCTAGCAACGAACAAAAGACGAAAGACGAAAGACAACAGACAAATAACAAAAATAACTAACAAAGGATACGCATGATCGCAAAAAATACAACTGCCTCAGCTCTAAAAATTATTCCCCTTGGCGGACTGCACGAAATCGGTAAAAACACTTGTGTGTTCGAGTACGGCGACGAAATAATTCTTTTAGATGCAGGTTTAGCCTTCCCGACAGATGGAATGCACGGGGTAAATATTGTCCTCCCAGACATGACTTACCTGCGGGAAAACAGCCACAAAATTCAAGGCATGATCGTGACACACGGTCACGAAGACCACATAGGCGGCATCCCTTATCACCTCAAACAATTTGAAATTCCGGTCATGTACGGCCCGCGTTTGGCGATGGCTTTGCTAGCCGGAAAATTGGAAGAAGCGGGAGTGTCTCACCGCACAGAATTGAGGACAGTTCGACCGCGGGATACGGTAAGAATTGGCAAGCATTTCTTAGTCGAATACATCCGCAACACTCACTCGATGGCTGACAGTTTTACGGTGGCAATTCACACTCCCGTGGGAATTTTGATCCACACCGGAGACTTTAAAATTGACCACACTCCTGTAGACGGCGAGCATTTTGATTTGCAAAAGCTGGCCGAGTACGGCGAGAAAGGCGTGCTGTGCTTGATCAGCGATTCTACTAACTCGGAAGTTCCGGGTTTTACCGCTTCGGAACGTTCGGTTGCGCCGAATTTAGACAGAATTATCGCTCAAGCACCGGGACGGGTGATGGTGACGACTTTTGCTTCGTCGGTACACCGATTGCAAATTGTTTTGGAGTTGGCTAAGAAAAACAATCGGTATGTCGGAGTGGTTGGTCGCTCGATGCTTAACGTCATCGCTCACTGCCGCAATCTCGGCTACATCAAATGCGAAGATAGTATTTTCAAACCGCTGAAAGAAATCCGCAATTTGGCTGAAGACAAGATACTGATTTTAACTACAGGTTCCCAAGGCGAACCGATGGCGGCGATGACTCGCATTGCTAACGGCGAACATCACGAACTGAAAATCAGAAAGGGCGATACAGTCATTTTCTCGGCTAATCCGATTCCGGGAAATACGATCGCAGTGGTAAACACGATCGATAAACTGATGATGCTGGGAGCACACGTGGTTTACGGCCGCGACAAAGGCATTCACGTTTCGGGACACGGTTGTCAAGAAGACCAAAAGTTAATGATTAACATGACTCGTCCCAAGTTCTTCTTGCCGGTTCACGGAGAACACCGGATGCTGATCCAGCACTCGAAGACGGCTCAAAGCATGGGCATTCCCGCTAGCAATATGGTGATTGTTGATAACGGCGATGTCGTAGAATTAACTGAAAATTCGATACGAGTTGCTGGTAAAGTGCCTTCAGGGATTGAATTGGTAGATTCTTCTCGATCGGGCGTGGTTAAGGCGAACGTCCTCAAGGAACGCCAGCAGTTGGCCGGAGATGGTGTTGTAACTGTAGCGGCGGCTTTGAATTGGGAAGGCAAGTTGGTTGCGAAGCCGGAAGTACACTTGAAAGGTGTCGTGACATCAGCCGATAGCGCGGAGGTGATCAAATTAATCACTCAAACTATTGAAACAGTTTTGAGCGATCGCTGGTCAGAATTTGTAAAACCTGCTACATCAGACTCACAAGTTGATGTTGACTGGGTAGGAGTTCAAACGCAAATAGAAAAGGCTATTGGGCGAGTGATGCGCCGGGAACTTCAAAGCAATCCCTTGCTGGTATTCTTGATGCAGATTCCTGAAGAAGCAGTGCGATCGGAATTTGTGCAAACATCTCAACTTTCCATTGAAGCACCTAAACTAGCATCATCAGTACCGTCGCCAGTACCAGCCCCTGTGAATACAGTAACAGGTCGTCGTCGTCCTCGGACTGGTGCAAGAGTAGCTTCCGTCGTCTCTTAGTTTTATAAAGACAGCAAGCGACAGGATAAAACCTGTCGCTTTAACTGTCAAGCCCGCCCGTCCAGTTTTGACAAGTTACCGTCGAGCAGCTAAAAGGAGGTTTATTTTAAGCATTAGATAAAGGTAGATGAAGATTTACTCTGAATTCGTGAGAGTTCGATCGCAGCTTTATGATAAGATATGGAGTTTTGGCGGTTTCCACCATTGTCCAAATCAGACTGAAGCATTTCAAAGAATTTACAAGGCATTAAAACCGAAGGGAAAGTTAGTGATTGGCGATGTTTTTCAGGGAAGTTCCCTGGCGAAACATTTTGACAAACACGTAGGTAGGTATTGTCTGACGGGACATGAAGTTAAGTTTATGTCGGAGGAGTTCGCCAGAACTCTTTGTTATTTGGGAGGGTTCCTAGATAAAAATGTTGACATAGTGGATATCCCGCAAAAATGGCGTTTCAAAACAGAATACGATATTGGAGCATTCGTATACAAGTTTCATGCAATGACAAAGTTGCCTGGTAGTGAGTACCAGAAAATTCAGCAAGTCTTTGAAGGTTGCAAAGACATTCTAGGAATTGAATACAGGGAGAATATCTATGAGTTGAATTGGCCGATGAAGGCGATAATTGCAATCAAATAGTTTAATAAGTGGACTAAGCTAAAAAAGCCAAAAGTAAAAATACCCGACTTGTTTAAGAAGTCGGATATCTAAAGCCGATAATGCCTCAATCTGCGGTCAAAAATCAACCACCAGCCACTGCTGGAACAATGCTGAC
Organism: Microcoleus sp. C2D2; assembly: GCF_036702495.1. Taxonomy (NCBI): domain Bacteria; kingdom Bacillati; phylum Cyanobacteriota; class Cyanophyceae; order Oscillatoriales; family Microcoleaceae; genus Microcoleus; species Microcoleus sp. C2D2. Next base: position 51,155 of record NZ_JAUBTO010000006.1, read on the forward strand.
TTCATCGCCATGTTTGAGGGCTGTTTTTGAGCCATCCAAAAAGCGGATGTCTTCGCTGTTGACGTAGAAGTTGAGAAATCTGCGGGGTTCTCCCTTTTCGTCGCACAGGCTTTTTTTGATGCCGGGACAATTTGTTTCCAGGGATTCAATCAGTTCGGAAATGTTGTCGCCGCCGCATTCGATGGTGGCTTGATTGTTGGTGAATTTTTGCAGGGGAGTGGGAATTAAAACTTTGACGGTCATTTTGTTAGTCCTTAGTCAGTAGTCCTTAGTCATTAGTTATTAGTTATTAGTCCTCAGTCATTAGTCCTCAGCGAGCAGTCAGTTGTCATCAGTCAACAGCTTAACAACTAATGACTAATGACTAATGACTGCCGACTGCTGACTAATAGCTGTTAAACCGAAACTTGTTGCCATTCTAAGCGTTCGAGGGTGCGGGCGCGTTCTAGGGCGCGCTCGAACGCTTCTAGTTTGGGTTCGAGGGTGATGGGTTCGCCGATGTAGCCTTGAACTGCTTCCTGCGTTTTCAAACCGTTGCCGGTGATGTAAACGACGGTGGTTTCATCGGGATTGATTTTACCTGCTTCTACGAGTTTCTTCAAGACGGCGATTGTCGTGCCGCCTGCGGTTTCAGTGAAGATGCCTTCTGTTTCTGCTAGCAGTTTCATGCCTTCGATGATTTCGGTGTCGCTGACGGATTCAATGTTGCCGTTGGTTTTGCGGGCGATTTCCAAGGCGTACATACCGTCGGCTGGATTGCCGATCGCGATCGACTTAGCAATTGTATTCGGTTTCACCGGTTTGACGAAATCACGGCCTTCGCGGAATGCTTGGGCGATTGGGGAACAGCCGTCAGCTTGGGCGCCGCTGAACCGGACTTTCTTTTCATCAACTAAACCGACTTCGATGAATTCTTGAAAACCTTTGTAAATTTTTGTGAACAGGGAGCCGGAGGCAAGGGGACCGACGATGTGATCGGGCAATTGCCAGCCTAGCTGTTCGGCCACTTCGTAGCCGAGGGTTTTTGAGCCTTCGGAATAGTAGGGACGCAAGTTGATATTGACAAATCCCCAGCCATGTGTATTGGCGACTTCGCAACAGAGGCGGTTAACTTGGTCGTAGTTGCCGTGAACTGCCATGACAGTTGGATTGTAAATCAGAGTGCCGAGGACTTTGCCTGCTTCTAAGTCGGAGGGGATGAAGACTACGCAGTCGAGTCCGGCGTGGGCGGCGATCGCAGCGGTGGAGTTAGCTAAATTGCCGGTGCTGGCACAGGATACTGTTGTGAAACCCAATTCTCTCGCTCTGCTGAGGGCGACTGACACCACTCTGTCTTTAAAGCTGAGAGTGGGCATATTGACGGCATCGTTTTTAATATAAAGATTTTTTAGACCGAGGCGACGGGCTAAGCGGTGGGATTTTAATAGAGGAGTCATGCCGGTGCCGACATCGATGACGTTATCTGTAGCGACTGGTAAAAATGCGCGGTAGCGCCAGATCGAGTTGGGGCCGGCTTGGATGGTTTGGCGAGTGACGGTGCGGCGGATGGCGTCGTAGTCGTACTTGACTTCAAGCGGGCCAAAACAGCAATCGCAGACGTGCTTGGCTTGGAGTTCGTACTCTTCGCCGCATTCTTTACATTTGAGGGCTGTGAAGGTTGCTGCTGTGGATTGGGTTCTGGTCGCCTGGGTCATAGCTCAACTCTCTAGTTTTGCGATGTGTTCTAAGTCTTGTGCAAGATTAGCACGGTCAATTTACCCCGTCAACCATACCCGATTTTTTTAGTCGGGATTGATTTGAAAGCAATATTGAGTTGCAGGTCCGAGCTGGCTGGATAGTTCTCAATCACTCTCTCAGAGTGGCTTCTAGGCTCTGCCGAGGAATGCAAAAAGAAAGCAAAAGCCTTGCTCTTAACCGAACTCAAGAATGAATTCCCTTAAAAACTCATTGCAAAACTTTATAAAGCTTTTTTTTATTGGTCACTCAAAAATCTCAGGCGGGAACTCTTGGCACCGCGCCTACAACTCAACACTAAGCTGTACTGCATTGAAATTGTCTATTTCAATTCCCTATTCCCCAAAGAGTCAAATCCTCGGACACTCTCCCCCTCATGGCTTATCCACCGCTGACGGGAGGGATGAGTACAACTTCGTCGCCGTCTTGGAGGATGGTGTCGGGGGAGACGAATTCCATGTTGAGGCCGAAGCGAGTGCGATCGCGCCATTGTTCTAATTGAGGATATTGGGCGATCGAGCTTTCGAGCACTTGAGACACTGGGGTTTCGGGAGGAAGTTCTACTGTAAGTTCCGAAACGCCGAAGGCTTCACCGAAGGCGGCGAAGAGTTTAACGGTGATGGTAATCGAAGAGTTAGACACGGCTGTTGAGTGCGATCGACGCTTTGGCAATTATCAACTACACCATACAATTAATTAGGAATTAGGCACCCCGAGGCTTAAAATTGAAATCGACAATCTCTAGTTAAGTTTTACCCCATTGGGTAAAAATGACAGTTGATTGCAGCAAAAAGTCCCAACAGCATTGTAGGCCCAGCGCTCTCACCAACCAGGCGTTATGCCATTTGAGATTTTAGATTAAATAATTGAAGGATTGGGAATGACTGATAACTATCATGGTTGGGAGCACGCGCCTACTGTTGCATTCTTTTGTGAAACGGGTGTTATAAGTAGTTGGCATCTACTTAGATGCAGCTAGCTAAGGTCTAGTTTGCTGCTGTTGAGGCTACTGCGAGACTATTTTTTGAGAAGGCGCGATAGATACTTCCCCGTAATTGTGGCAGAGTACAAAAGCACCGGACTAAATTTAGCGGGCAACAACCCAGACAATGCCCTGCCAACCCGCTTCTGGTGACTAAAAATCAGGTTGTCAAGTGCAGCTTGGAATTGCCGAAGCTTTGCCGTGCAAAGCCAAGCGTGCCGTTCTATCTAAAAATAATAGTGAAGTTAACGCGATCGAGATATATATGGCAAGTAACGATTTTAAAGTGCTTCAAATTATTGAAGCTAAAGGCTGGTATGCCTTTGGGAGTACAAAGCAAAGCCAGCACGTTGAGAGGTGGGTAAGACCGGTCGTGTGTTGGGTTTTAATAGAAGATAAAAAAAAGCGGCGGATTGTGACTGCTACCGCTAGCTATCAGATCCAGATTGACGACAAAGAAGTCGAGTTTTTTGCCCACGAAAGCGAAATTCAAGATCTGGAGAGTCTCCCGAAGTCTGTCTCGGTATCGGAATTTCTGAAAACAGAAGATTGAGAGAAGGGCAAAAGGAGATCCTTTAACAAGTTATTAATTATTCCTTAGTGATTCCTTAAACTTGCGGTCGGATGCTATTTGAATTAGAGGCAGAAGCTCTAGATTGGGGAGAGGGGGTGATGGAAGGCGAGAATTTATACTTTTGCCTTGCCGAAGGCATCTTGTGCCGAATGCCTGAAGTAGCCCAAAAAATAAAGAAGCCGGAAGATTGCAGG